>NZ_CAKJTO010000127.1:0-12041 GCF_917627405.1 Protofrankia sp. Cj5 | reverse complement strand
CCCCGATACGTCTCTCAACGTTACCGTCTGGATACTCCAATCGGTCGTGGTGGCGCTGGTGTCGTCTGGCGCGGCGAGGACGAACTTCTCCAGCGCCCAGTAGCGATCAAGGAGATCCTCGTTCCACTTGCCGGAACCCAGGTCGAGCGCGACGCGATCCGAACGCGGGTGCTGCGCGAAGCCCGCGCGCTGGCCCGCCTGCACAGCCCGGCGATTGTCGCCGTCTACGACGTGGCTGAGGAAGCCGAACGCCACTGGATCGTCATGGAGCTGGTCAACGCGGACAGCCTGGGAGAGGTCATCCGCGCGAACGGCCCACTCCCACCAGCGCGGGTCGCGGCAATTGGCCTCACTCTCGTTGACGCGCTCGCCGCCGCGCACTCCGCGGGTGTGCTGCACCGCGACATCAAGCCCGGCAACGTACTGCTGGGCCGGGACGGCCATGTCCGGCTTACCGACTTCGGAATTGCGGCCACTGATGGCGACTCTACGCTCACGGGAACAGGCGCGCTCGTCGGCTCGCCCGCCTACATCGCCCCCGAGCGGGTCCGCGGCTCCTCCGGTACTCCCTCGAGCGACCTGTGGGGGCTCGGCGCCACGCTGTACGCGGCGGTGGAGGGGCAGCCTCCGTTCGAAGGACCGGAAACGTACGCGGTTCTCACCGCCGTGGTGGAGGGACGCAGGCGTCCGTTCCGGCTCGCCGGCCCACTGCGTGGCCTGCTCACCGATCTGCTCGACCGGCCCGCGCCGGAGCGTCCAGAGGCGGCCGAGATACGCCAGCGGCTGGCGCCGATCGCCCAGGGCACCGCGGCGGTACCCGCCTCCGTCATCAGCGGTCGGCCGAAACCAGACGTCAACAGGCCGGACGAAGGTGACGCGGCGCCGGTCGAGTCCAGTTCGGCCGGTCTCGAGGATGTCGGCGGCGATCTGCTGCCCATCGGGGATGCGGATGCCGACGCCGTCGCCCTGAGCCCGACCACAGCCAGCGGGACCACAGCCAGCGGGACCACAGCCAGCGGGACCACAGCCAGCGGCGCGACGACGGCGAGCGGGAACACCGCCAGCGCGCCCGCTGCCGCCAGCGAGGGCGATGAGCTGACAGCCGTCGGCTCCATGGCCGACAAAATCGAGATCGCCGAGGTTTCGATCGGCTCCGCGCTGTATGAGAAGCCCATGACCGCGCTTGCGGTGGGGCTGCGCAAGGACCCCGCGGCGGCCGGGGCATCGGGGGTCACGGGCACCACCGCGCTGACGGCTCATCGGGGTGGCTCTCGCTCGCCCGGCTCCGCCGGATACAGCACCGGCAGACATTCTGATCAAGACGACGGTCTGCTACCAGTCTCCGGCGACATCGCGATCGGCCCAGCCCGCACACCCTTCAGCTTTGATCATCACGGTGATGGGCCGGCGTCAGCCACCGGCCGAGACGGTGAGCCGCCGCTCCGGCGGGCTGTGATCATCGCGGTGGCCGCCGCGTCGGTGGCGACTGGGGCGGCAATAGCGCTCAGCGGGATCCTCACCCCCGGGTCCGACACCACCCAGCCGCAGAACCCCGGCGGGAACGGTATCCCCGCGGCGACCAGCACGGCGGACGAGCAGAACAACCTCAATCCTCGGGTGCTCCCGACCGGCCTCGCCCCCTCGTTCAGGCTTCCGGCCAGCCGCAGGGCATCACCGAGCGCGTCAACCACCCCACCCGCGGCGACGCCCATCGAGACCGACCCGGCGGCCCACAGCCCGACGCCGACCAGCGTCGCCGCGAGCCCCACGGCGCCGGCCATCTCGCCCACCTCGACGCTGCCCGCGTCGTCCCCGCCCAGCACATCGACACCGACAGCGACAGCGCAGCCGGCTTCGTGACGCCTCAAAGCCCACGGGACCGCCGGGGATCTCTCTGATCAACAACGGATGGCCGCCAGCCTCGAAACATAATGAAAGCGATCACTTTCTGTGACATACTTCACCTAAGTGTCACCGAAGCTGGCATGCCCCTCCATGGGCTCAGCACTAACATCGGGTCCACACAAACCATCGTCCGCATGATGTCTCAAGGTGCTTAGTGCCCCCCGAACCCGCCACTCGGCTTCGCTCCAGCTGCCGGCGCGGGCCCTTCGGGCCAGCTAGGTTACCAAGAGTCATCGGACGGGACCATCAGGACCAGCCTGTCGGCAGGCAGGTCCGGAGGAGCTTTCAGTGCCGAAGGCACCAGCGGGAACGCTCTACCGCGGCCGTGAAGGGATGTGGTCCTGGGTTGCGCACAGGATCACCGGCGTACTGATCTTTTTCTTTCTGTTCGCCCACGTCCTGGACACCGCGCTCGTGCGGGTGTCACCGTCGTCCTATGACAGTGTGATCGCGACCTACAAGAACCCGATCGTGAACCTGATGGAGGTAGGGCTTGTAGCCGCGGTCGTCTTCCATGCACTCAACGGGATCCGGATCACGTTGATCGACTTCTGGAAATCCGGTCCCCGTTTCCAGCGCCAGATGCTCTACACCGAGATCGTGGTGTGGCTGGTCCTCGTCGTCCCCGGTGCTTTCTTCATGCTCAAGCACATGTTCGAGACCCTGTTCGGGAGCGCGTCCTGATGGCGACGACAATCAACGGCGCTGCCGCCCCGGCCATCGAGACACCGCGCAGCCCGCGGCGGCGGCCGGGCGGCCCGAAGGCGCGAACGAACTTCGAGCTGTACGCGTGGCTGTTCATGCGAATCTCCGGGGTCCTGCTGCTCTTTCTCGTGCTCGGTCACCTGTTCATCATGAACATCCTTGATGGCGGGGTGCAACGGATCGGCTTCGGTTTCGTCGCGGGCCGTTGGGCCTCGCCGTTCTGGCGGACCTGGGATCTGCTCATGCTCGTACTCGCCGAACTGCACGGAACCAATGGCCTACGGACAGTGATCAACGACTACGCCGAGCGAGCACAGACCCGGTTCTGGCTGAAGATGCTGCTGTATGTGTCGGCAGGCCTGGTCATCACGCTGGGATCGCTGGTCATCTTCACGTTCGACCCGAACATCTCCTGATGGCGCCTGGGAAGGCGGAGGTCCAAGCGGTGCAGGTTCACAAGTACGACACGGTCATCGTGGGTGCCGGCGGCGCGGGGATGCGCGCGGCACTCGAAGCCGGCAAGCGTTGTCGCACCGCCGTGCTGACCAAGCTGTATCCCACCCGCTCCCACACCGGCGCGGCTCAGGGCGGCATGTGCGCGGCCCTGGCCAACGTCGAGGAGGACAACTGGGAGTGGCACACCTTCGACACGATCAAGGGCGGCGACTACCTGGTCGACCAGGACGCGGCCGAGATCATGTGCAAGGAGGCCATCGACGCGGTCCTCGACCTGGAGAAAATGGGCCTGCCGTTCAACCGCACGCCGGAAGGCCGGATCGACCAACGGCGCTTCGGTGGCCACACGCGTGACCACGGCAAGGCGCCTGTCCGGCGGTCGTGCTATGCGGCCGACCGCACCGGCCATATGATTTTGCAAACGCTTTACCAGCAGTGCGTCAAGCACAAGATCGAATTCTTTAATGAATTCTACGTGCTGGACCTGCTGCTCACCGAAGGCGTCACGGCCGGGGTCGTCGCCTATGAGCTGGCCACCGGTGAGGTGCATGTCTTCCAGGCGAAGTCGGTGGTGTTCGCCAGCGGCGGGTTCGGCAAGGTTTTCAAGGTCACCTCGAACGCGCACACGTTGACAGGCGACGGGATGGGCATCATCTTCCGGCGCGGGCTGCCGCTGGAGGACATGGAGTTCTACCAGTTCCACCCGACTGGCATCTGGAAGATGGGCATCCTCCTCACGGAGGGTGCCCGTGGCGAGGGCGGTATCCTCCGCAACAAGGACGGCGAACGCTTCATGGAGCGTTACGCGCCGACCATCAAGGACCTCGCCCCCCGGGACATGGTGGCCAGGGCCATCTACACCGAGATCCGCGCTGGCCGTGGCTGTGGCGCGAATGGTGATCATGTCTATCTCGACCTGACCCACCTGCCGCCCGAGCAGCTCGACGCCAAGCTCCCTGACATCACCGAGTTTGCCCGCACCTACCTGGGCATCGAGCCTTACACCGACCCGATCCCGATCCAGCCGACCGCCCACTACGCCATGGGCGGCGTCCCGACGAACATCGACGCCGAGGTTCTGCGGAACAACACCGACATCGTCAAGGGCTTGTATGCGGCCGGGGAGGTCGCATGCGTGTCCGTGCACGGCGCGAACCGGCTCGGAACGAACTCGCTGCTGGATATCAATGTCTTCGGCCGCCGAGCGGGCATTGCCGCCGCCGAACACGCGATCGCGACGCATCGTCACACCGAGTTGCCCGAGAACCCGGCAGCCTTTGTCGAAGGGCTCCTGACCAGGCTCCGCGACGGCGCGGGCACCCAGAACCCGGCGGCCATCCGTCGCGAGCTGCAGGAGACCATGGACGTCAACGCGTCGGTGTACCGCACCGAGACGACGCTCAAGCAGGCGATCACCGACATTGCCGGGTTGAAAACCCGCTACCAGCAGGTCGGTGTCACCGACCGGGGCCGGCGCTACAACACCGAACTGTTGGAAGCGGTTGAGCTGGGCTTCCTGCTCGACCTTGCCGAGTGCCTGGTGGTGAGCGCGCTCGCCCGCAACGAATCCCGCGGCGGGCACTCGCGGGAGGACCATCCGAACCGGGACGACGTCAACTTCCTGCGCCACACGATGGCCTACCGCTCCGGGCCGCTCGTCGCCGGCTCGCCCGAAGCGGAGATCCGGCTGGATTACAAACCCGTCGCCATGACCCGCTACGAGCCGATGGAACGCAAGTACTGACGGAACCCAATCCGGTTTCACTCGAGGCTGCGGACCACGCCGGGCGTTCTCAGATTGGTCCGGGGCCAGGTTTCGATGTTCGGGTCACCCAGAGCGCGGCCTATGATGTGCTGGCCCGCGCTGTGGGTCTGATGTGAGAAAGGTCCGGCGTGACTGTCACCGACGATCTATCAACCACCGCACCGGCCGCTTCGGGTCCGACCGCAACGGCCGGACGGACCGTCACGCTGAAAATCCGGCGCTTCGACCCGGAGGTGAGCGCCAAGCCGCTGTGGAAGAGCTACACCGTCCCCTTCGATCCCAGTGACCGGCTGCTGGACGCCCTGCACTACGTCAAGTGGAATCTCGACGGGTCGCTGTCCTTCCGGCGCTCCTGTGCCCACGGTGTGTGCGGCTCGGACGCCATGCGGATCAACGGCTCGAACCGGCTTGCCTGCAAGGTGCTGGTCAAGGACCTCGGTCCGGAGATCTCGATCGAACCCATCAAGGGCCTTCCGGTCGAGAAGGACCTCATCGTCGACATGGAACCGTTCTTCGACGCGTTCCGTGCGGTCAAGCCGTACCTTATCGCCGAGGGCCATGAGCCGACCCGTGAGCGGTTGCAGTCCGCGGCGGACCGGGAGCGCTTCGACGACACCACGAAGTGCATCATGTGCGCGGCCTGCACGACCTCGTGCCCAGTGTTCTGGAATGACGGGGAGTACTTCGGCCCGGCCGCGATGGTGGCCGCGCACCGCTTCATCTTCGACAGCCGGGACGCGGGCGCCGACGAACGTCTGGAGATCCTCAACGAGCGGGAAGGGGTGTGGCGCTGCCGCACGACCTTCAACTGTTCGAACGCCTGCCCCCGTGGTATTCAGGTGACCAAGGCAATTCAGGAGGTCAAGCGCGCACTCATCTTCCGGCGCTTCTAATGACTGGTGACTAGTGATCGAAAAGCGCGCGATCGTAATTTTTCCGCGCGCTCGGCGGCCCGGGGATCTCCACAACGGCGGCCAGCGCTCACGATCGGGGAGACCGCGAATGGCTCGGATCGCTGTGCGCGATGTTCAGCTGGCTGCCGGCAGCATCTTCCTGCTGGCGGCCAGCCTGTTGCTGAGCGCGGCGGCCTGTTCCAGCGACCCCGCCAAACCCCCCTCACCAGTCGTGATCGGTCCGACCCAGGCAGCGAGCCCGACACGGACCAGTGGCGTACCAGCTCCGCTGGAGTCCTCCTACGACACGACGATCGCGCGGAAGACAGCAAGAATTCGCTTCACCTATGCGGCGGCCCTCGTTTCCGTCTCCGGCCGCAAACAAACGATCTCCACAACAGGGACCGGCACGGTTGACTTCGTCCACAGCACGAGCGAGAGCGTGCGCAACGTCGACGGCGGCGGTCGCAGCGAGGTACGGATCGTCGGTCCCGACTTCTACCAACGCGGCATCACGGCTGGCGGCGCGCCAGGCTCGCCGCGCTGGACCCGTGTCGTCCCAGGTGGCGGTGCTACCGCTTCCTCCAGCACCGCATCGGCAAGCACCGTACAGCCCGGGGTCGGCGACGACGCGGCGCTGCGGCTCGGCTTCCTGAGCGGTGCGTCGGCCCCGGTGACCACCGTGGGCGAGGAAGCCATCGACGGTATCCAGACGACCCATTACAAGCTGTCCGTGAACCTGGAAACAGCATCCCAACGAGGGAACATCAGCACGGCCACCGTCGAGTACTACAAGAGCATCCTCGGAAGCGCCATCCAGCCGACCGAGGCCTGGATCGACGCGGACGGACTCATCCGCCAGCTCCGCATTACCGTCACCAGCGCCGAGTCCGACAGCCCAGCCCCGCACACAGAGATCACCCGGACAGTCACCTACTCGGACTTCGGGATACCTCTGAACGTAACGGCACCGCCGCCCAACGAGATCGCGCCAGGATGAGCTGAGCTCGCCGGCGACAGAACCGGACGCCGCGAGCCGGAATGACGATCTCAAACGCGCTCTAAAGATAAAGAGCACCCGGCACAGGGGCGCTCTTATTGATCCTGTCCACGGCGGAATAGGTGGCGGTTCTCGGCAAAGGCGGTCAGCGCCTCACCGGACAGGCGCTGCGTGGTCCACTCGTCCAGGCCCACCGCGCCGATTGCGCGATAAAAGCCAATCGCCGGATTATTCCAGTCCAGCACCGCCCACTCGAACCGGCCGTAGCCGCGCGCCACGCACTGCCTGGCCAGCGTGCTCATCAGCGCGCGCCCGTAGCCTCGACCGCGGTGCTCCGGGAGAACATAAAGATCTTCCAAATAAATACCGTGACGACCGGTCCAGGTCGAGAAGTTCAGGAACCACAGGGCGAAGCCGACCACTGTCTCAGCCCGTTCGACCAGGTGGCAGAACACCGCTGGCCGCGGGCCGAACAGCGCTGTCCGCAGGTCCGTCTCGGTCGCGACGACCGCTTCGGGCTCCCGCTCGTACTCAGCCAGCCCACGGACAAGGCTTAAGATCACGGAAACGTCATTCTCCGTGGCCTGGCGCACCACGGCGTCATCCGCGTCCGGTGACATACCCGGTGATGCTATCGCGATGCTCGCCAGCGGGATCGCTGGCCCGCCATCGCCACCTTGCCGGAGCCAGGCCCGGCGGAGCAAAGCGACGATCATCCCTCGTGGCGTTTACGCACCGTGTCGCCAATGACTGACGATACGATCCGCAGCGTGGCATGTCGTCCCTGTTGCGTCGAGTAGCTCCTACCCGAAGCTATCGTCGACCCGTGGTCAGCCAAGATCTCTTCGACGAGCTCAGCTCTCCGTCCCGGACCGAATCGCCACAGCCAGCGATCGATCATGGAGAGGTGTTCACCCGACGTTGGATCGTCGAACTGATCCTGGACTGGGTTGGCTACACGCCCGACAAGGATCTGACCAGCGCCGTGATCGTGGAGCCCGCGTGCGGCGCGGGGGCTTTTATCGGGCCGATAGTTGAACGTCTGATCACCTCATGCCAGCTCCACGACCGCTCGCCACTCGACGCCGCCGACGCTGTGTACTCCTTCGATCTCCTCGACCGCAACGTGCGATCGAGCCGGGATCTCGCCATCCGGCTCATGACCGAAAACGGCTGGGACATGCCAGGCGCCGGGAAACTCGCCGGAAAGTGGATCCGGCAGGGGGATTTTCTTCTCCAGCGTGAGTACGGAGGCGCCGACTTCGTGGTGGGAAACCCGCCGTACATCCGCCTTGAAGACGTCCCCGAAGCTCGGATGAAAGCCTACCGGTCGTCGTGCCCCACCATGGGTGGGCGGGCGGATGTCTACGTCGGTTTCTACGAAGTCGGCCTGAGGATTCTGCGGCCCGGCGGGAGGCTCGGTTTCATCTGCGCGGACCGCTGGATGCGCAACCAGTACGGCAGCCGGCTGCGCGAGCTGGTGAGCCGTTCCTGCAACGTTGAAGTCGTCCTCACCGTGCACAATGTGGACGCGTTCGTTGAGCAGGTCTCCGCCTATCCCGCCATCACGATCATCCAAAGTGCGCAGCAGGGAACATCTGTTGTTGCCGACACGACGTCGTCTTTCGGCGCCGACGAGGCCGCGTTGCTACGGAACTGGGCAGGGAGCGAGGGAACCTCGATCCGCGCGCCGACGTTTCATGCCGCGCGTCTTCCGCGCTGGTTCGCCGGGACGGATTCCTGGCCGGCTGCCTCACCCGCGCGGCTTGCGATACTGGAGGACCTCGGCGATCGGTTTCCCTGCCTTGAGGACGGCTCGACCGGGACCCGGGTAGGTATCGGGGTCGCCACGGGTGCGGACAGTGTGTTCATCACAGCCGAGCCAGAACGTGTGGACGTCGAGGACGACCGTCTCCTTCCGCTGGCGATGGTCCGTGACACCGCCGGTGGCTCGTTCTCGTGGACGGGAACGCATCTCATCAACCCCTGGGGCTCCGACGGCCAGCTTGTTGATCTTGCCTGCTATCCTCGCCTCGGCCGGTATTTTCGCCGGCACAGCGGCCAGCTGCGTGCGCGTCATATCGCCAGGAAACAGCCGGCCCGCTGGTACAAGACGATCGACAAGGTCGACCACCGGCTTATCAAAAGACCGAAACTCCTCTTCCCGGACATGAAAGCCAACATGCACCCGGTTCTCGATCCCGGCGGATGCTACCCACACCACAACCTCTACTACATAGTCTCGGACACCTGGGATCTGCAAGTCCTCGGCGGGCTCCTGCTCTCGCGGGTGGCCGAAGCGTTCATCGTGGCGTACGCGGTCAAGATGCGTGGCGGAACCCTGCGGTTCCAGGCCCAGTACCTACGTCGGATCCGAGTACCTCATCCTGACACGATCAGCGAAACGGACACCGTGGCATTGCGTGACGCTTTCAAGCGTCGCGACGTGGACGCCGCGACAGACGCCGCCTTGCGCGTCTTCGACCTGGCCAACCTGCCAGGCTGAGAGAGTGAAGTCCTGACCGTGCCCGCGAGGACTTCGAAGAAGCACTCGCCGCCCGCTGGGGCGTTCAAAGAGACCCAGAACTTCCGCCGGTCGGAAGAAAGCTGGCGCAGGGACCGCCGGATCCGTGCGCGGCGGCAAACATTTCGATGCCATCGCTGGCCTGCGCGCACGGGCCGAGCCGGCTCGTCTCGCCACGCCCCCATGGTACCTTGGAGGAAAATCTTGCCTCCAAGGTGGAAGTGGTTGCGGTGGCGCTGAACATCAAAAACGACGAGGCACAGCGGCTTGGCCGTGAGCTGTCTGACCTGACCGGAGAGAGCATCACGACGGCGGTGACCACGGCGATTCGCGAACGTCTCGACCGTATGCGGGCCGACCGAGAAGCGGGCGAGCAGCGAGTTGAGCGAATCGTCGCTCTTGGCCGCCAGATAGCGGATGCGGTCGTTGGGAGCGGGTTCGGCATCGACGACCTCTACGATGATCGCGGACTACCGGCATGATCGTGGACTCGTCCGCCCTCGTGGCTATCATCCGAGCCGAGCCTGACGCGGCTGCTTACGCGGCGGCTCTTGTCTCGGCGGACACCGCCATGTCCGCCGTGAACTACGTGGAGGCGGCGGTCGTCGTCGACTCGGCTCGTGACCCTGTCGCGAGCCGCCGGTTCGACGAACTGGTAAGAGTGGCGGACATCGAGGTGGTGGCGGTGACGGCCGAGCACGCGACGCTCGCCCGGCAGGCCTACCGAGACTTCGGCAGGGGGAGCGGGAGTCCCGCCCGATTGAACTTCGGTGACTGTTTCGCCTATGCGCTTGCGGCTGAACGACGGAAACCGCTGTTGTTCAAGGGCGACGACTTCATCCATACGGATCTGGTCGCCGCTGGCCTTCCCGACCAGCACGGACCGGGCTGAATGCCGAATTCGGCTCCGTGGCGCCCACCGGTGTCGGTGCCACGCGGCGACTCAGCCCAGATCAGCGGTGGAAGACCGTTCGCTGGACCGCCCAGCGCAACGCCCATCGTTGCCAGCACCAGGGCCGGCTTGGAGGCGCGCCCTGGCCACGGCCCGGCCGACCTCGCGCCGCAGGCGCCGTACCGGTTTCCGGAGTCGATGGCGGAGCGGGTGCAGGCACTGTGCCGAATCATCATCGACACCTACGACGGCGACACCGGCCAGCTGTGGACAACCGCCGCGGACCGTCGGGAACTGCTCAGGCGGGCGTCCACATTGCCTGGCTTTGGCACCCAGAAGGCCAAGATCTTCGTGGTGCCGCTGGGCAAGCAGCTCGGTGTCAAGGCCCCGGGCTGACGGGAGGCGACAGCTCCCTTCGATGGGGCCGAAAGTTACCTGCCGGTGGCCGATATCGTCGACCAGCAGAGTCGGGACAAGGTCCGCATGAAGGCAGTAGCCAGGTCTGGATAGGCGGGCGCGAAGTTTTGTTAGTCCCGTTCGTCTCCGCGCGCTTCCTGTCCGAGAGCGTTGAGCAACGCAAACATCGTGGATGACGGATTATCATGTGGGGTGCGCTTATTGTTCTTCTCGTGCATTGTGGCGAGCGCGGCGGTGCGACGCGCGGCGGCAGCCCTCTTCGGCAGGTAGCCGCTGGCGTCGATCCGCTTGCCCGTGCGGCCGTCGTGCTTCTTGCTTTCAGATTCCGCTGTAGCCGTATCAGTCCACCTGGTGTGGTCCTTGAAATGAAGCAGCAGCCAGATCTCAAAACATGGGTTCGAGATCGCCAGTTTGATATCATTTTGGCGTGCAAGTCTTACAGCCTGGTCGAGGTCCGGATGGTTCCTCGGCCACTCGACATCGAAGACACACCAGTATTCGTCCACGGCGCCCGACCCAACTTGATCGTTTCGCTTCTTGCGCTCGGCCGCTAATTTGACAAGTGTCAGCGGGACCCCGTGATCGGTGTCGATCTCGATTTTGACGGCCGCATTGCGCCTGACTTCGGGAAGTCTTCTCAAGCCGTTCAGATAGTCCGGCTCGGTCTTGTCCCCCTCGCAGAAGACCAGCAAGGTGCGAAGCTCCGGCCGTGTCCCGGCTCGCCGCCTGAGTGGCTTCTGTTGACCCCTCCTGATCGCCATTGATCGTTAGCCGATCAGGCCGAGACTACGGAGAAGCTCGGTGCGGTCCGTGTCAGGCAGCGCACCGAAGCGGCCTTGCAGGTAACCGTCTTCGATGTTATGTGATTTCCGCACGCGCTCTCCCGCGAACTCTGCCAGTGCGCCGAGCCTTGTCGCACCGCTCGCGGATTTCTCGGTGAACCAGACCTCATCCCGATTGAGATGGTTAAGTAGGGTTGTGTCATGCGATGTGAAGACGAGCTGAGCTCCGCGCGGGTTCGTTGCCGGATCGTGAAAAAGTCTGATCAGCTCGGCGGTCAGCGTCGGATGCAGGCTGGAGTCGAGTTCGTCGAACAGCAGGAGGGAGCCACTTCGCAACGTTTGAAGGACAGGACCGACAAGCCGGTACCATACCCGGGTGCCTTCCGACTCAGCGGTGAAATCCAGCGGGTGACTGCGGCCGGCAGCCGGTGCATGAGACGGACCCGAGGACGCGAGCGCCGGGGCTCTGTATCCGGTCCGAAGCTGGGCTGGTTGCCGAATCTATTGCTGGTAGGGCGGTATTGAACTTCCTCCTCGTCGACCGCAACCATCGACAGCTCGGCGGGTTCCACGATCGAACGGAAGTTCGCTGCCTCGAACCGAATCAGCATCGCCTGCCCCACTTCGTTGCCAGATGTGGACAGAGCTCAATTTTTGCACGATCTTGACGAAAATCACACTGTAACTGTGGCCTGATGCCAT
>NZ_CAKJTO010000126.1:0-12109 GCF_917627405.1 Protofrankia sp. Cj5 | reverse complement strand
GGGGGCGAAGGGCATGTAGAAGTCGGGCAGCCTGGTCTGCCCGACGACCTGGTACGGGATGTGCGTGAAGCTGCTCAGCCGCCGCGGCGCGGTCGAGAGCAGCGACGAGACGATGCGCGCCCCTGATGTCCCAAGACCCGCCGGGCCATCGAGCACACCGGCCGCGGCCGGGGAGCCGCCCTTCATGTATCGGCTCGACCGCAGGTGCCATTCGTGCCCGCCCGACTGCCAGTCCTGTAGCCCTTTCACATAGGCAAGAACGTCCGCCCTGGCCCGCGGGTGAACGCCCCGCTCCTCGAAGAGCGGGGGTAACTCGGTGAACGTCGTGTGCTCGAACTGATGCAACCGGGACGTCATCAGGTCGTTCACGAGATTGGCGGCGGTCTGGGTGTCGCAGCCGAGGAATCGTTCGACAACCAGCACGCTGTTGCTGAGCTCGCCCTCGTCCTCGACCTCGCGCTGGTAGGAGAACAGATCGTTACGCAGGTGCACGCTGTCGGCGAACGTGTCCCTGAGTACCTGCATCGGCCGGGTCGCGGCGATCTCGGCGGGCACCTCGGCACCCGCGGCATGTTCGACCAGATTCGCCGACCAGGGTGCTCCGCCGACCTTGCGTCGCATCTCGATGTATTCGACGGGGTTGGCGATCCTGTCCGCACTGATGTTGGCGAGTTCCCACAGGGATTCATCCAGCAGGTTCGCGGTGCTGTTCGCGAACCGACACCGCCAGTCCGGTGACCGCGCCGGGACGGTACGGGCCCACAGATCGGCAAGGCCGCGTTCCACCGGATTGTCCGGTGTCTCAGTGATCTCCCCGGTCACGGGCATGAAAGCCCGCAGCCGATCGAGATAATCCCGGGCGCCGGCCGTGTCCCGAGTCCGCTTGTAAAGCTCTAGAAAATGATCGTCAAAATAGAACACCCAGACATACCAGTCGGTCACCAGATCAAGGTCCGGCCCGGTCGCGTCCGGATGGGTGTACGCGCACAGCAGGGCGTAGTCATGTGCGTCGAAATCGTCCGCGGACCAGATCACGGTGCCGTGCTGCGGTACGTCAATCATGTCCATCTCGTAGGCCCATGCCTTGCTGTGCCCGCGAGCTCTCGCCAGGTTCGGGTTCAGCCGTGCCGGATAGGGGACATAGAACTCTGGTAGCTCGAACGGCGGCGTTCGCCGAGCGTCCCCGGGATCTCCCACTAGTCGCGGGGCCCGGCGATGTCAACATCCTCCAGGATGCCGAGAGCGTCCGGCACGAGGACCGCCGCCGAATAGTAGGTGCTGACAAGGTAAGAGATGATCGCCTTTTCGTTGATTCCCATGAATCGGACGGACAGGCCCGGTTGGTATTCGTCCGGGATGCCGGTCTGGTGCAGGCCGATGACGCCCTGGTTGTCCTCGCCGGTGCGCAGCACGAGTATGGAGGTGGTGTGCCTGTCAGTGATGGGAATCTTGTTACAGGGCAGGATGGGCACACCACGCCAGGCGGGCACCCCGTGGCCGTCGATATCGGCACCGGTCGGGTAGATGCCGCGGCGGTTGCATTCCCGGCCGAACGCGGCGATGGCTCGCGGGTGCGCCAGGATGAACCGGGAATCACGCCGTCTGCTGAGCAGTTCGTCGAGGTCGTCGGGGGTCGGCGGACCGAAGTGGGTGTGGATGCGCTGCTTGCGGTCGGCATTGTGCAGCAAGCCGAATTCCCGGTTGTTGATCAGTTCGTTTTCCTGGCGCTCCCGCAGCGCCTCGATCGTCAACCGGAGCTGTTGCTCGAGCTGGTTTATCGGTTCGTTGTACAGATCGGCGACCCGGCTGTGCACCCGCAACACCGTCTGGGCGACACTCAGTTCGTATTCGCGGGGCGCGAGTTCATAATCGACGAACGTCCCCGGCAGCTCGGGCTCCCCGGTATGCCCCGCCGCCAGCGCGATCGACGCTTCGCCATACTTGTTCTGGGGGACTTCCGAACGGCTCTGGAACGCCTCGATCTGTGCCCGCAGCTCCGCGGACTGGTCAACCAGCTCCTGGAACGCCTGCTGTGAGAGTGCCAGCACGGTGCACCCGGTCACGGCCCTGACCGTGAACTCCCAGCTGCCCCGCGGCCCCGCCAGAACCTGATCGCCAAAATAGTCGCCGTCGGCCAGCACGCCCAGCACGGCCTCGTCACCGTACTTTCCGGTACCGAGTTTGTGCACCTTCCCGTGCGCGATGAGGAACACCTGGTCGGCCGGCTGGCCCGATTCCACGATCACGTCACCGGGAGCGAACTCCCGCTGAACAAACCGGTCCGCCAGCGCGCGCAACACCGTCTCGTCGTCAAACCCGCGCAACAGCGGCAACTCGCCGAGCTCCCGGGGGATAACCCGGACATCGGCCCCGGTCGAGACAAACGTGATGACGCCGTCCCCCACCAGATAACTGAGCCGACGGTTGACCCGGTACACGCCACCCGCCACCTGCACCCACGGCAGTATCCGCAACAACCAGCGCGAGGAGATTTCCTGCATCTGGGGCACGGATTTGGTGACCGTCGCCAGATTACGCGCGGCCGCCGTACCCAGGCTCAGCTGCGGGCTGTCCGCCGCGTCGACACCCGAACCAACCAGTTCCGTCATAATCTACACCACCGATTTCTCGTCGTATAAGTCTTATTAGTCGCAGCAGTCGTATCAGCGGAAAACGGCACACGTACCGTCGCGGAATAGCTGTACCAATATGTCGCCGCGAACTGGATCGCCCGGCCGAAAAGGGCTTTTACTTTCAGGCCGGCGCCCCGGCGGGCCACCTTGAACAAGGCCGATAGAACGGCCGATAAAACGGCTGGCGCTGACCGGAGGCCGCCGCATCCCCTCCCCAACGTTTCGCTTGTTGCAGGCAGAGTTCCTTCCCACGTCGCGTTGCATGCGACGCGTCCACCTACGCACCCCCGGCGCGAGTTGTGGTTCGTGTGACCGAGCGAAGCTTCCCGTAGCGGTCATGGCACCGGCAAGGCCTTCCGCGTGTCACTCCCGCATGGCCCACTGTGATGGTCCGAGCTGGCCCGAACTGAATCGATCTTTGATCACAGCATGTCAGTGCCGCCCCAGCGCGGAAACCTTCTCCATTACATTTTGTAACCGCGGGAGCTCCGCCTGTCGGCCTCCGCGACGCCGGTGGCACACACATTTCCCGGCGCTGCCTTCCCCGAGGCGGCACGCGCCCACATCCCATACACGGCATGCCGAGCCACGAACGCTCAAGGAACGGCCCCGACCTCCGGTGACCTCGTCGCCCGGCCGGCGCCCCGGTCGCTCACGGCCGCTCCGCGCCGCCCTGTGCCGCCCCTGAATCCTTCGTCAACCCGAACGCTCCGCGACGGACGTCTATCACAGAACGTGAGGAGTGGTCACATCCACCTAGCCAAAAATGACCAGTTACCGATGTCCAGAGAAGGCGACACCAGCCACGGAGCCACGGAGCCACAGCCGAACTACCGGCGATCCGCCCAGGAGGCTGCGGGGGGATCGCGTCAGAACCCGGCGGCGATGCGGGCGAGCCTACGGCCGACCTTGAGGTAGTACTCGCCGGCCCGGCCATGGAGCTTGTCCTTGAGCACGGTCGCGAGCGGTTCGCGGGCCTCGTCCGCGGTGAGCCGGAGCTGGTCCTGAACGCCCGCGGATTCGACGACGAGCCGCAGGCCGTCCTGCTGGGCGACCCGACGGACGTCGCCGTTGCTCTTGGCGAAGCCGAGCGCCCTGACCGCATCGGTGATCGACTGCCCCAGATCCGTGATGGTTGGCAGGTCGTCAACCTCACCGAAGACGCGCCTGGAAAAACGCGCGGCAAACTCCTCGCGCGCCTTCATGGCCGCCTCGACACCGTGGACAGCCGCGGTGACCTCCCCCGCGAGGATCTTCTTCAGATCCATCGGATGCAGCGACCCGGCGGCCAGCCGCTCACCGACGATGGCCAGTTCGGAGTCCCGCCACTCGCTCAGTGCCCGGAAGTACGGCTCCACCAACCGGTCGGGCACCGACATGATCTTACCGAAGATCTCACCCGCGGGAGCGGCCAGGGGGACGTAGTTGCCCTTGGACTTGGACATCTTCGCCCCGGTGCCATCGGTGCCCTCGATCAGCGCGGTGGCGACCACCAGTTCCGGCGGCTGGCCGCAGATGTGCATGACATGCCTGCACATCTGCATATTGAGGAACTGGTCGATACCGCCGACCTCCAGGTCGCTGGCGATCTCGACCGAGTCCAGCGCCATGACCACCGAGTACAGCAGCTCGGCCAGGGACAGCCCCTGACCGGCGTCCAGGCGCTTGCGGAAGTCGTCGCGCTGCAACGGCATCGAGGCCGGGATCTGGGCGGTGATCTCGATCAGCCTGGGCAGCTTGACGTCCCGCAGCCAGTCGCCGTTGTGGCGGAACTGGGCGCGGGTGAAGTCGAAGAAAGCCGTGACCTGCTCGCGGTAGGTGGCGAGATTGTGGGCGATGTCCTCGTCGGTCAGCGCGGGGCGCTCGTCCGAGCGGCCGGAGGGGTCACCGATCTTGGCGGTCACGTCACCGACGATGAACACCACCTGGTGGCCCATGCGCTGGAACCGGCTCAGGATGAGCATCGGTACCGCGTGGCCTAGGTGGACCTCATGGCCGGTCGGGTCGATGCCGAATTTGGCGATGAACGGCCGCCCCTTCTCCCCGGCCTCGGTGATCCGCGCGGCCAGGGCGTCGACCGAGGGCTGCAGCTCCTGGGAGCGCTCGGCGATCAGCGTGGCCTGCTCGGCCGGGGAGAGATCCGACAGGTCCAGACCGCGGCGCTGCGTGCTCAGGTCCAGCAGTTCACGCACGGTGGCGCCGGCCGCGAGGTCCGCGCCCTCCAGCAGGGCGGTGACGCGGTCAACGGACTGGCTCAATCGGGTCATCAGGGCTCTCCGGGGCGTGGGTGGCATCGCCATCCTATGAAGAACCCGAGGCTGTCTCCGAACGCCCGTCTCGCTCCGGCCGGCCTCAGACTCGACCTCGACCTCGACCTCGACCTCAGGCTCGGGCCCGGCGCCGAGCCCGCCGCGATCCTGGCCGCGTCACTGGGAGCGCGGCGGGGAACTGATCCCGGTGTTCTGGAGGGACCGCACCACCCGCCCGACCTGGTCACCCACCCAGCCGCGCGAGCCGGTGCCCCACGGCCCGCCGAAGGTCAGCACAAGACCTCCGATGAGGCCGGCCGCGGTCACCCGGAAGGCCAGTGCCCGAACGCCCAGGCCCAGGTTGTAGACGACTCGGCCAGCGCCGTTCGCGGCGCGGATCCGGCGTTCGAAGTCACGGCGCTCACCGAACCCGGCCACCAGCAGGCGCCAGCCGGCAACCCGGTCCATGGTGTGATCCGCGGTCGGCTCGGCGGCGGGCCGGCCATCTGGCAGGGCCACCCCGCACCGGCAGAACCGCCGCCCCGCCGGGTTGCGGACGCCGCAGGCACAGCTCACGCCGTCCCGTGTGGCCGCCGGCCCGGCAGCGAGCGGCCCGGAAGAACCCGCGGCGGATCTCGCCGGGACGCCCATGACGACAGGCCCGCCACCGGCTTGTCCCACCCCGGACAGCGTCAACGGTTCGTCGGGACGCACCGGGCGTACCTCGCCACCTCGACCGCCGTCGGCGCGGGCATCATCACGGGCATCGGTGCGGGCCGCGGCCGGCGACCGCTCACCGGTGGCGGTGGCGGTGGCGGTGGGCAGGGGAACAGCACGCAGGCGGTTGGGACGGTTGTCGGCCCCGATCCGGACCCGCCTGCCTGCGGGCGGGTCCGGGGGCGCCGTGCCCAGCCGGGACGGGCCCGCGCCCGCCCGCTCGGGACCAGGGGCACCCGCCGTACCAGTCGCACCGGCCGGATCGGCAGGACGGCCACCGCCAGGACCGCGGCCACGGTCGGGGCTGGGGCTGGGGCTGGGGCTGGGGCGACCTGAGCGGATCGGCCGCGACACAGCAGGTGGTGGGGTACCACCTTCGGGCTGCGGGGCCTCGGGCTGCGGGGCCGGGAGCACGTCGAGGGCGGGGACCGCCGTGTCCTGGGGAGGGCTCCGCCGATCAACGCCGCGCCCGTCCGAGCCGGACCACAGGAACCGGTCACACCCACCGCAGGAGTTCGCGTCGTCGTCGTTGACGTGGTGGCAGCGCGGGCACTCCTTCATCGCTCACTTCCCGTTCAGCCCGGTCCGGTCGTTCTACCAGCACAATCCAGCAGTCGGTTATCCAGGTCAATCGCGCGTCGCGGCGGGCGGCGTTCCCGGCCGCCCCATGCCCTCCCGTGCCAGTGTGTTACGTAGGATGGCGCGGCGGGCTTAAGGTGATGCAGCCAATCACGCCAACCGGAATGCGGAGTAATGGGGGACGCCGACTTCCAACCGGTCGTGCCTGCCCGGGTACGCCGGCCACCGCCGCGCGGTATATGCCGACCACGCCTGACCGACATGGTGGGCCACGCCGCCGGTTACCGGTTGGGCCTGGTCGTCGCGCCGGCCGGCGCGGGCAAGACGACGCTGCTCGCGGAGATCGCGCAGGCGCATGACGGGCCCCTCGCCTGGCTGACCCTCGATGCCCGACTCGGCGAGGCCAAGCCCTTTCTGACGCATCTGCGCACGGCCGTGGGTGACGTCGTGCGGGCCGACTTCGGTGAGTGGACCACGATGGAGAAGGCCCTGGCCGACCTGGAGGCTCGACTTACCGCCCCGCTCCTGCTCGTTCTCGACGATCTGCACACCATCGACGGGCATGCCGTCGAAAACTGCCTCCAGCTGCTCCTCGACTGCCTCCCGACGCGGCTGGCCCTGCTCATCGCGTCCAGGGTGCGGCCCGCGCTGGCCATGGACCGGCTTCGCCTCGCCGGCCAGGTACGCGAGGTGAACGCGGATGAACTGCGGTTTCGCACGTGGGAGGTGGAGGAGCTGTTCCAGCGCTGCCACGGCGTCCGGTTACGGCCCGAGGAGGTCGCCGCGCTGGCCCGTAACACCGGCGGCTGGGCCGCCGGTTTGCAACTGTTCCACCTCGCGACCCAGGGAAGACCCGCGTCCGAACGGGCGAAGCTGTTGGCCGGGCTCGGCGGGACCCGACTGACCAGGGAGTACCTGACGACGCACGTGCTCAACGCGGTCAGCGCTGACGACCGCGACTTCCTCGTGCGGACCAGCGCCTTCGACCAGCTCACCGGGCAACGCTGCGACGCGCTGCTCGACCGGGCCGACAGCGCCGCCCGGCTCGCCGATCTCGAGCGGCGCGGGCTGTTCACCTTCGTCGAGGATGACGGCCGTACCTACCGGTACCACGAGGTGCTGCGGGTCCATCTCCTGGAGCGGCTCGTGATCGACCACGGCGATACCGCGGCGCGTGCGGTGCACCGGAAGGCGGCGCGGCTGTGCGAAGCCGACGGCGCTCTGGGGGACGCGCTGCGTGCCTTCTGCCGCAGCGGCGACTGGGAACAGGTGCACCGCCTGGTCGGCCAGCAGGGCCGCTACCTCGTCGACGAGCCCAGCGGATGGGCCGACCTGTTACCCCCCTCGATCCGTGACTCCGACCCCTGGGTGCTGCTCGCGCTCGCCCGTCGTCTGGTCGCCGAGGGGTCCCTGAACACGGCGCTGCGTACCTATCAGGATGCGGGCAGGAGATTCGGTGTCGAACCACCGGCGCAGGTGGCGCGCGAGACGACAACCGTCGACGAGTGGCTCAATCCCACTCCCCGCCGGCCGACGGCATGGCTGCACATCATGCGCGCCGCGTTCAACGAACCGGCCGCGCACATCCACGGTCCGGCGGACACCCCGCAGCTGCGGCTCGCCCGAGCGGTCGCGGCCCTCGTCGCCGGAGACATCGCCACCGCGAGGCAACGTTTCGATCACCTCATCCAGGCGGGCGGCACCACCCTGATGATCGAAACAGCCGCGCTGCTGGGCCGGGCGATCTGCGCGGTGCTCGGTGCCGAGCCTGACGCACGCATGACCGCGAACGACGCGGTCTGGGCCGCCGAAGCGGCGGACTGTCCGCAGCTGTTCCGCCTCTGCGCCGGTGTGGCCGCGATGTCCACCGGCACGACGTCCACCGGCACGACGTCCACCGGCGCTGCCCCACATGTGGAGCACCTGCGCGGAAGCTGCCGCCGCAGTGACGACCGCTGGGGCGCGGCCCTGCTTGCCCTGCTCGCTGGTCTCGCCGGGCTTGCGCAGCCGAACACCTGGCAGGCTGCGCGCACGGTGCTGGGCACGGCCAGCCGCGAGTGCGCGGACCTGGATGCCCGCGCGCTCGTTGCCTGGGCGGACGCCGGTGCCATGCTGGCGCACCGGTTGGCCGGCCAACCGGCCGACAGCGACAGAGCACGGGCGGTCATCCGCGCGGCCGCGGCGGTCGGCCCGTTGCCCCATGCGCTCGCGCTCATGGGCTCGGCACCGGCACCGGCACCGGCCTCAGGGCAGGCCGCGGGGCCGGCCCGCACCGATCCGCACACGGTCGCGATCACGCTCGCCGACAACGCCGGGGCGGGCACGTGGCTACGGCGTCTGGTGACCAGCCCTGGCTCGCCCGACGTCACGGCACGGCCGCCCGCGGACGAGCAGCCGCCGACGCGGCCGCTGATGCCGCGCCTTGCCGTCCGCTGCCTCGGCGCTCTCGCGCTCGAGCTGGACGGCCGGCCAGTGGACCTCACCGGGGTCCAGCCACGCAACCTGGAGGTGCTGCGGCTGCTCGCGGTGAACGCCAACCGGCTCATGCCGCGGGACCGGCTCATGCATGCGATCTGGCCCGACGCCGGGCCGGCGCAGGCCGGCCACAGCCTCCAGGTGGCGATCAGCGCGATCAGGCGGTTACTGGAGCCGGACACGCCGCGGGGTAAACGCGGCCTGCTGCGCCGGATGGGCAACGGTTACCGGCTTGTCCTCCACGACGACGACGACCTCGACATACACCGGATCAGGCGGCGGCTGCGATGGGCGACAGCCGCCAGGCAGAGCCGGGACACCGCCGCCGAGTACCAGCACATCCTGTCCGCCGTCGACCTCTACACCGCCGAGGTGCTGCCCGAGTGCGACACCCTCGACCTGATCATCGAGGAACGCGCCCTGCTCCGTGACGCGGTCGCCGGTGCGTGCGAACGCGCCGCGGGGATCGCCTCCGGTGACAGAAGGTGCGCGGACGCCGCGCGCCTGGCCGAACGCGGCCTGGAGATCGACCGCTATCGCGACGGCCTGTGGCACCTGCTCGTCACGGCGCTGCGCGGCGGTGGGCACCACGCCGCCGTGACCAACACCGAGGCGCGCTACGCCGCGGTCCTCGCCGAACTCGGTATCGAAGCGGTTGAAGGGGCCGAAGGGGCCACCGGAGCCGAGGCACCCGGCCGATCAGCGACGTAGGTGTTCCACCCGGTGCGGCACGTGCGCCGGCTTGGCCGACGCTACCGCCGCGCTGACAGCGGCCAGGTCGGTGCCTGGCGGCACCCGTACCACCAGGAGGGAATCCGGGCTGCCGGGGAACGCCCCGCGCGCCTGGGGGGAGAAGGCGACCCCGCCGCTGTCGGACACCTCAGGGTCCACTCCGGTGGCCGCCCGCACCGCGGCGGCGATCCCGCGCGGGGTGCCACGCCAGCGCAGTGTCTCAGCCGCGGCGGCCAGGACCTGTCGCACCCGTTCGGCCGGCCACTGGGCGTCGAGCTCGACGCCCAGCCAGCCGGCGAGCCAGGGCAGGAAGTCCGCGGGTGTCAACGCCGGATCGAGATAGGCGTCGATGTTGTCCACCGTCGCGAGGATCGGGGCGAGCACGTCGTCGAAAGCGGCCAGCAGGCCGTGGATGGTGCCCGCTTCCAGCGGCGCCTCGGAAACTCCCCGCAGCAGCACGCCCGGAAGCCCGTCGCGCAAGGGGAACGGCGTGCCCAGTCCTTCGATGGCTCCGCGCATCGCCGGCCCTCAGTCCCGCACCATGTCGATCTGGTGCTCAAAACTGAAGACCAGGCTGGTGGGTGGCAGGTCGATCCGCTCGGTCGGGTCCAGACGCGCTCCGGTCAGCGGGTTTCGCTGGAACAGCACCACCTCATCGACAAGCCCGACCGCCGGCAGCGCCCGCAGGATCCCGAAGATGTCACCGACGTGTACCGACCGCCCGAACGGCCAGCCGGTGGCGTCTGGACCGCCGCTGATCGGGTGCAGGTACCGGTACAGAGCGCGCAGCGCGGCCCGCTCGGCGCCGTCGCGGGTCGCCGTCGGCGCGGGGGCCAGCCGGGCGACGACGGTCGTCCCCACGTAGCTCGGCGGCTCCACACTGACCCGGACACCGACGACGCGGCGATCGTCCAGATAGTTCCTGATCGCCGTGCCCGTCCGCTCCGGCACCACCAGCTGGGTGAGCGCGAGCCGCCCGTCGGCGTCCGAGGATGCCCGCGGGACGAGCAGCACCCGCACCGCGCCGGCGTCCCGGCCGGTGGTTTCGATGACGCATCGGGCTCGGGCGATCTCGGGCGCCGCTTCCCGGGCGAGCGCCTCGAAGTCCGCCGCTGTCACGGCACGCTCGCGGGAGCGCAGCACAAGCGGGCCGCGGGTACACACCTCGTCCACGCTCTCCCCGTCCACGCCTCCGGTGGCGGGCCGGCGGTTGTAGACGGCGGAGACATACGGGATCGACGACCGCAGCATCGTCAGGGCCCGCGCGGTCACGTTGCCCTGGCGACCGCCACCCGTCTGGAACGGCCGGACGCGGATCATCGCGTCCTTGCCGGGCACCGCCCCATACTGGCGCACGCTGCCATCGGCAAGGCGCACCATGGGCCCGAAGCGGACCTCCCCGGTGGTCGCGTCCAGGGTGAAGTGCTGATCCGCCGGACCGCTGTCGGCAAACGACGACACCCGCCGCCAGGCCTGCCAGCCGGTCGAGGAGAACGAGGAGGAGGCTGTATCGGCGGACGCCGCCGGCAGCCCGGCCGGCCGTGCGGTGCCGTCGCCTTCCCGGCGTGGGTCACCGGCGCTGACCTCGATCACGACCGGTTCGGACGTGGTGGGCACCGGTGCGTACGGGAGCCGGAAAGCCTGGCCGGCGACGCCCTCGGAGCGGCCCAGTACCTGGCCGGCGACAAGGGCGCCCTGCACGGCGTCGACGTCACCACCGACCGTCGAGCCGCTCACCGATACGATACGGGGCGACTCACGGTAGGGCTTCGCCCCTCGTCTCCTGGCGTTGTCCGACAGCTCCACGACCCGGCAACGCACCCATGCCGACGATCGTCCGCCGACGCTGCGCAGGGTGTGCGTGCGCGGCAGGTGCAGTTCCACCGTCCCGGTTGCGTTCAGGCCGCTGGTGGTGTCCTGCTCGACGTCACATCGGCGCCACTCGTCGCCGTCCCAGGCCTCCCAGGCCAGCGGCGGTTGCCGCGGGTCGATCCCATGGCCGGCGAGCTCACAGGTGAAACGCAGCAGCACGATGCTGGCCGGAGCCGGTCGGTCGAAGCCGACGTAGAGGGCGTCGCCAGGCTTGGGATGCGGATCGAAGCAGGCAAAACCGTTGCCGCGGCCGAGCGTGGCAGTATGGTCACGCAAGGAGCCGGGTTCCACCATGGAGGCGACCAGGACCGACCTCGCCGGCACGATCTCCAGGTCGTCGACCGTGGTGAACTCGACCGCGGGCTCGGAGGGGGTCCGCCGCGTGGAAACCACCGTCCCCCGTGGTATGCGGACCAGCGAGGGCTGTTGCGCGGCGAGGCGGAACGACACCTCGGCACGCGCCGCGACCGGCGGGAACAGCCCGACACCCAGCAGCTCGAGGAATTTCACATAGTTGCGGTCGGGCACCCGGTTAAGCCGGTAGAGCAGCAGGTCGGTCATCCACGCGAACGTCTCGATCAGAGTCACGCCGGGATCGCTGACGTTGTGGTTGGTCCAGTCCGGGCAGCGGTCCCGGATGAACCGTTTGGCGTCGTCGACCAGCTGCTGGAAGGTACGGTCGTCGAGGTTCGGGGCGGGCAGGCTCACCGTGGGCTCACTCCTGGTCGGGGATCACGTAGAACGGGACGACCAGATTGCGCCGGTCGTAGTGACCCCGCAGCCGGTAGCTGATGTCGATCCACAGCGTCGAGGAAGCCGGATCAGGCCGGACATCCACGTCCTGGATGTCCA
>NZ_CAKJTO010000125.1:0-12386 GCF_917627405.1 Protofrankia sp. Cj5 | reverse complement strand
GGTTAGCACTGGAAGTCCTTCGGGGGCTGTCGGATGCCAGGTGGATGCGTCGCGAGGCGGAGCAGGCTGTCGCGCAGGTGCATGGGGAACAGGACGCACGTGTCGAGCAGCGCGGCGAAGGTCACGGCGTTTCTGTTCGGTGGTATGGCTTGTCAGTCGCGCGGTAGCCGTCGAACTCCTCCGAAAGGGTGACCAGTTCGTCCATGGCGGCTTCGCGCGCGGCTTGGTGTCGTTCTTGGTACGTCAGCACATCGGGCAACAGGATCCGGCGGTGGCGACCGGGCTGGGTGTAGGGAATCCGCCCCTCGTCGAGCATCCTGACCAGGGTCGGGCGGGAGACGCCGAGGATGTCGGCCGCCTCCTGGGTGGTCAGCTGCTGGTGGTGCGGGGCGATGGTGACCGCTTGGCCGCGGGCCATCGCGAGCACAACATGCTGGAGCACTTCGTAGACGGCTGAGGGAAGCAGGGCGCGCGATCCGTCGGGTCCGACCAGTTCGGCGTGGTTCTCCGTACGGCTGATCCGCCCGACGAACGCGACCAGGTCGTCGAGGGACTCGTCCGGGGGGAAGGACGGTGCGCTCGGACACCCCAGCGGCCATGGTCTTCCACCTGCCGCACCACCATACGTGGATATGAGCGGTGAATAGCTTACCACGTTGGAACGCGGTGAGGAACCCCACGTTCTCCATCGAATGCGCACTGGATGGGCGGTGCTGGGCAGCACGCAGCATCTCCCTGGCTACTGCCTGCTCGTCTACGCCGGATCGGCAAACCATCTGACTGACCTTCCTCACCCAGAACGGATGGACTTCCTTTTCGACCTGTCTCTTCTCGGTGAGGCTGTCGCTCAGGTATGCGCGGCTCGCGACGAAGACTTTCTGCGAATCACCTACGAAGTGTTGGGGAACCTCTGGCCGCATCTCCACGGCCATGTACACGCGCGTTACAGGTGGGAGGAGGAGAGTCTCCGGGTCGGCCCCGTCTACCTGTATGGCGCGGAGCGGACGAAGAAGGAACACGCGATTAGCGCGGCACGCAACCAGCTTAACGCCGATCTACGAGTGGCACTATCCACCCTTACCCGCGACACATACAGCACGTGACGAGCGTCGCCGAACTCTCCCGGCGGGGGATGCACGGCCCCGGCGTTGACTCTGTTGGCCAACTTTTGGTGTTGATAGTGTCCAGCTCGTAGGTGACCTATCCTCGGCTGAGGTGTGCCATTGCCGACCGCCACCATCTATACCTGGATCTACCGGGGATGGATCACCGCTCGGCGCCACCCCGACGGCAGGTCCTGGGTCGTCGTCGCCGACGACACCGAGATGCGACGGCTACACGAACGCCGCGACGCCCGCCCGGCTACTACACCCGCGCCCGCTGGAGCGCACTTCCCGCCGAGCAGGACCATACGAGGAAGGAACCCAGACATGAGAAACGACCACGGCTTGAGGGGCATCACCGGTGGCTCATCTCCACCTCAAAGTGATCATGGTAGAGGCGGATCGGTTCGGCGGCCGGGACCGACGGGCCGCCCGCGGTCGTGACCAGCAGGTAGTGCTCGGTGCGCCGGGTGCCAGCGGTGGTGGTCACCGTGATCTCGCAGCGGATCACCCGGAGCTCGACCGGGCCAATCGACGCCGTCGCCTGTCGCGATCAGTCGCTAGAAGCCATACTACGATATGGATCTGTCACGTTAGGGCACGCGGTGCGCCGGAGCGTGCTCACTACAGCAATCCAGGTCAAGGAGGAGCTGCAGCGACGTCTCTACGAGATCACGCGGCTCGCCGTCCATGTCGGCCACGAGAGTTAAGAGATCCTGATGGTGATCAGAATTCCAGTCAGTGACCTCGACACAGTCGCCGACACCCCCACGCCCCGTAGAACAGTCACCCGGCACCCTCACCGCGTGGATGCTGTCCGTGCCCCCGGGGAGGCTCGTACAGCATCCACACTGCATCGCGGCCCGCTCGATCTGGTCGTAACGGCACGGCGACCTGTGTGTATGGGGCCGCGGAACCGCGAGGGAGCCCCGGGCAGGGGTGATAGGCGGTACGTGTACGTGGTCACGTGCCCCGGCGGTACGGTCTCGTTCGCGAGGTCGTGCCGCAGATCGGGCAGAATGGCACTGGGAGGTGGGCCGTGCATGAGGTGATCGAGGAGAGTCGGCCGGAGATCGAGGCCTTGTGTCGGACGCTTGGCATTCGCCGCCTCGATCTGTTTGGTTCGGCCGTGGGTGACTCGTTCGACCTCGACTCCAGTGATGTTGATGTGTTGGTGGAGTTCGATGTCCGGCCGGGATTCGACTATTTTGGGTCGTACTTCGGTCTGAAGGAAGGGCTTGAGCGGCTCCTCGGCCGCCCGGTGGATGTCGTCAGCGTCACGGCTATCCGTAATCCGTACTTCCGTGACCGGGTGATGCGGACCAGGGAAACCCTGTATGCGGCCTGATCCGCGAAAGTATCTGTGGGACGCGTTGCGCGCAGCAGAGCTGGTTCGCAGGGCGGAATCAAGCGGTCAAGGCGACACATGCCTTTGGATGCCTCTTTTTTCAAAGTCGTATTTATGGTGAATAGCCATCAAAGCTACCCGTCCTCAGCGCGCCCATATCATTCCTGATGTTTCGGACACCACAGAGCGTGATCGCCGCAGGTCGGTGGTTGCCTGGCCGCCGACGGGAGGTACCGGCGGGAAGCGGCTCGCCGCCGGGTCCGTGGCGTTCGTCCGGTTCGACTGCGTAGCGCATCATGTCCTGTTGGACATCGACATCGACATCGACATCGGTGGCGGTGGCGGTGGCCGCGGCTCGGGTCCACCGCTCATGCAGCCGGGTGGTGACCCGCGCCACGGTATCGAAGTACCTGCGCAGGTAATCGGCGTGCAGGCTCTGCATGGCCAGCCGTCGTAGCCGCCGCCACTGCTCGCCCTCGGCGGAGAACGCACCAGTGATACCCAACTCGGCCAGTACCGACTGGATCGCGCTTAGTGGTCGCCGCCGGTACCCGTCCGGGCGCTGGCGCAGCATTGTGTTGACGGCCTCGACATCGGCCACCGCCAGCGCGTCCCGACGGCCCATGCGGATGCGGTACAGCGGGCCGTACTGGTCGGCCCAGCCCTCCAGCACCGCGCTGAGACGGGTCAGGTCGAGCTGGTGCGGATTACCCAACAGCGGCAGTCCACGCGGGCCAGCACAGTCGGCGATCTCGCGTGGGGCGGCCGCGAGCTCACTCATACCGTCGCCAGGACAATGCGGGTGTTGTTCCGCTACTCGAACCATGCTCGGCGCAGGACAGCCGAGGCATGAGCCACTCCTTGGCGGTCAGACAACTGAGTGTATGCGGCGGGCCGATGGATGTCTCGACACTCGGTCGGCTCCGCTCACCCCGGAGCTGGGCTGGGCGAATTGGCGGCGTGTGATAATCGACACATCCCATACGTCACCGCCCAGCTTCTCGTAATGTCCCGCTACCACCGGGCATCTCCTCTTCAGCACGATGGCATGCTGCGTCGGGTGGCACGGGCAATGCGAGAGATGCAGGTGACGGTCGCCGCGGCGGCTGCCGGGGATGAGCGCGCGCTCGACCAGTTGGTCGAGGCGTACCTGCCGCTGGTCTACAACATCGTGGGCTGGGCGATGACGGCCCACGCCGATGTCGATGACGTCGTCCAGGAGACGATGCTGCAGGTCATCCGTGGTCTACCCGGGCTGCGGGATGCGCAGCGGTTCCACCCATGGCTGATCGCGATCACGATGCGGCAGGTACGCGGACGGTGGCGAGCCCCCGCCGACACCGCGGAGCTGCTCGATGTCGCCGGTCCGGGAGCCGACTTCGTGGACCTCGCCATCGCCGGCCTGCAGCTGACCGGGCAGCGCAGGGAGCTCGCGGAAGCGGCGCGCTGGCTTGACGGTGATGATGTGGAGTTGCTGTCGCTGTGGTGGCTGGAGTCGGCCGGTCAGTTCACCTGCGGCGAGCTGGCCGACGCGCTGCGGTTGAGCACGCCGGATCTTACGCTCCGGGTGCGCCGCATGTGCGCCCAGCTCGACGCTGCCCGAGCGATGATACGCGCGTTGCACGCCACAGCGCGGTGCTCCGTTCTCGACGAACTCCTTCTGGGCTGGGAGGGTCGGCCGAGCAGCTTGTGGCGCGAACGCCTTGCCCGCCACACCCGGGAATGCCTGGAGTGCGACCGCTGGTGCGCGGAACTGGTCCCGACCGAGCGGCTGCTGGTCGGCGCAATGCTCGTGCCTGTCCCCGCGGGATTGACGGCGAAGGTTCTCGGCCAACCGGGCGGCGGCATTGTCGGCGGGGGCGGCGACAATGCGAGCGCCCGCTCCGGCAGCACGACCGACGCAGCGCTCCTCCGCGCCCAGCCCAGGGGGATGGCGCTGAGTAGGCGGCGCGCCGTCGCGGTGATAGGTGTCGCGGCCGCCGGCGGGGTCGCCGCCGTCACCGCCGCCGTACTGAGCGGACGGCGCGAGAAGGTGCCGGGCTTCGTCACGACCGGCACCGCACCGACAGGCGCCGCTGCCGACACAGCGGTGCCGACCTCGGGCGCCTCTGCTTCCGGGTCGGCGACCCCGTCACGCAGCCCGTCACCGAAAGCCGCCGATCCTGGGGCCGATCCGGGCGTCGATCCTGTCTTCATCGGAGACCCCGACCTGAACCGTTCGGAGACGTACCGCTACCAGGTGACCAAGCCCGGCGACCACACACTCCCGGCCGGCACCGTCGCCGTGCAGTATGACGTGTCGAAAGCTGCCGCCTCGCCGCTGAAAGGCCAGCTGGCGCAGATCCGCGACCGGCTGGCCCGCGGCAGCGGGCTGGCCCTCTACCTCACCGGAGGCACCGCCCTCAACGACACGGACCTGACGGCACTACAGACACTGCACAAGCCCGAAACCAGCGGCGGTCTCGACCTGACCAACCTGCGCCGGCTGCACGTGTACAACCTGCGTTCGCTGCAAGGCGGCCGGGAGTGCACACCCACCTCGGGCCTGGCCTGCGCCGGCCAGACCGCACGAGGCGGCGACTGGCCCTACCTGTGGTACAACGGCTGGTGGGACACCTGGGTCAAGGATCTCGTCCTCGACGACCTCGACGAGGTCAAGGACGGCACCTTCAGCAACCACAACTTCGCCAGCGTCAGTCTGCGCGGCGCCCGCACAGTCGGCGTGATGGCCTTCGGTCACGCCCCGTACGCGCGGCTCGCCGTCGTGTACCTGCCCAGCGCCATCACCATCGGCAGGGACGCCTTCCGACGCAACCAGTACCTGCTGAAGGTGAACCTGCCACGTGCGGTGACAGTGGGCGACTTCGCGTTCGACGACACTTCACGGTTGCAGTACTTCGCCGCCCCGAACCTCGAATCGATCGGCCGAAACGGGCTCAACGACACACACGCGCTGCGCGCCGTGCATCTGCCGAGCCTCACATACATGGGGATCAACTGCTTCGACCTCAACGGCGACGCGGCCCAGGGGACCGGAGTGAAGGTCCTGCGCCTGCCGAAGCTGCAGACGCTGGACAAGAACGCCATTACCGGCTTCGCCACCCTGCAACAGGTCTGGGCACCGATGCTCACCACCGCCTGGCACTACTCCATCACCAACAACCCCAAGCTGCTGTCGGTGTACGCGCCCGGCCTGCGCAAGCTCGGGCCGCACGTGTTCACGAACAACGTGGCGCTGCGCGCCGTGTACCTCGGCACGCAGCCGCCGGCACAGGATCCCACCGCGTTCACCGGCACCGACGCCGCCAAGCTCACGCTCTACCACCCGCCCGGCAAGGCCGCGTGGCGCGCCTTCCGCCCTGCGGGAAACCCGGCCCTCCGCGTGGTCGAACAGTAGCCCCACGGCAACCGTGGAAGACCCCGCATGAAGCGGTCGACGGTGGTGGACGGCATCCCTTGGGCCTTCTTGGCGAACTCCTCGGCCTGAGCACCGTGCGGGACTGTAAAACCAACGGTGTAACTCTCCTGTCGCACTCTGTGCATAGGTGCAGGTAGAGGAGGCACCAGATGACCAGCATGACGACAGATCCGGCAGCGGAGACCATCGCGGGCGAACCAGCAGCCGCCAGCGCCGAGAGCGACGCTGCGGTGCTCGACGAGGAGCTCGCGCGGCGTCTGGTCGAGCAGGCGAGGGCCGAGGGGTGTCGCTGACCGGCTCAACCGTGATCTGGTGGGCAACCCGCCGCCGGTCCCGATCGGGGAGGGGCGGGCGGTGGGGCGGTGGACCTACTCCAACGTCCGGGACGTGGTGACCAACCCGAAGTACACCGGGCACATGGTGTGGAACCGGCGGGCACGCAAGGGCAACGGGAAGAACCGGCTCAACCCGGTGGGGGAGTGGGTGTGGTCACCGGTGCCGGTGCATGAGGCGCTGGTCGATCTGGAGTCGTTCGTGCTGGCCCAGCAGGTGGGTCTGCGCCGGGAACGGTCGCGTACCGCGTCGGGGGTGAACCGGCATCCGCAGAGCCGGCGGGTGTACCGGCTGCGCAGCTACCTGTTCTGCGCGCTGTGTGGGCGGTGCATGCTGGGGAAGTCCGTCCGGGACACCCCTACTACGTGTGTTCGCCGAAGAAGGGCTACAACCCGCCGGGACATCCAGCCATCTCCAGTTTCTGGATCCGGGAGGAGGCGCTGCTTGCCGGTCTCAGCGGTTTCCTCGCGGAGCGTGTCTTCGGCCACTACCGGCGTGATCTCCTCGGTGCCCAGCTGAACGGGCTCGTCGCCGGCCGGCAGCGGGAACGCGACCGGCGGCTGGGTGCCCTGCGCAAGGCGCTGGCCGAGACCGAGAACAAGAGGAAGCGGCTGATCCGCAGCCTGGAGGTGGCCGAGCCGCCCGACCCGGAGCTCATCCGGGACATCAACGAACGCCGCGCCGAACTGCTCGCCGAACGCGGGCAGCTGGAACGGCGGATCGCCGAGGTTGAGGAGGAGGTGCACCAGGCGCCGAACCCGGCTCTCCTGGGTCAACTACCGGTCAGCGCGGTCGACCTCGCTGAGCTTCCCGATCCGCTGTCCCGGCGCCTGTTCGAGGCGCTGTGTCTGGAGATGCACTACAACCACGAGACGAAGATCGTAACCTGCCGGATCACCCTGTCCGGCGAGACGATCCGCGCCGTCGCCGACACCAGTACGGAGGCGGTTGTGCTCCCGCTATCCGACCCGCAAGCGGTGCGCCATACCGAGGAGACGAAGATGAAGACCTACCATGATCTCCCACCCGCAACCTTCTGCGTTGTGCCCCCGGTGGGATTCGAACCCACACTGTCGGTGGTTTGAGCACCGTCTCTCTGCCGTTGGAGTACAGGGGCATACTGCTTTTACTGTATGATCATCAGGTGCTGAGGGTGACCGGCTGTTGGGTTATCCAGCTACCGGGCTGGCCGATATGCAGGTAGCGCTTCCTTGACGACTCTAGCCGGGTAAGGTGCGGATCGACCGACCGCCCCGGTGTTACGGCGGGTCAACGGCATCATCCTAGCCCTGCGAGCCCAGGAGTCCGACCCGATGAGCCAGCCATCCTCGACCCCCCGCCGGGTGCTGATCGCCGAGGACGAGGCGCTGATCCGTCTTGATCTTCGTGAGATGTTGCAGGAGGAGGGCTACGAGGTGGTCGGTGAGGCCGGTGACGGCGAGATGGCCGTCAGCCTTGCCACCAAGCTTCGGCCCGACCTGGTCATTCTTGACGTCAAGATGCCTCGTATGGACGGGATCGAGGCCGGTGGGCACATCGCCAAGGAACGCATTGCGCCGGTGGTGATCCTGACCGCGTTCAGCCAGCGAGAGCTCGTGGAACGAGCCCGTGAGGCCGGGGCGATGGCCTACGTCGTCAAGCCGTTCCAGAAGAAGGACCTGCTGCCGACGATCGAGATGGCTGTGAGCCGCTTCACCGAGATCGTGAGCCTGGAGGCCGAGGTCGAGGATCTACAGGGCCGCCTGGAGGCTCGAAAGATCATTGAGCGGGCCAAGGGGGTCCTGCAGACCGAGCACGCGATGACCGAGCCGGACGCCTTCCGCTGGATCCAGCGCACCTCGATGAATCAGCGGCGCACGATGCGCGCGGTGGCCGAAGGCATCCTGTCTGGCGAGGCATTGCCCGGTGAGGCCATACCCGGAGCGTGATCGACTGGTCACCGCCCACCCGGCGGGGACACCGGGTACCGCCCACGCGGGCGCTGGTTGCCGCGCTGGTCGCCCTGATCGTTGCGGCGGGGGCGGTCGGGGCGGCGTACGCGGTAAAATTCAGCACCGCACCGTCTGCTGGTAGCCCGTCGCGGCCGCAACCGCGGACGGCCACGCTTGGGCTGATGGCTCCGCTGTCCGGAGATCTCGCCTCGCTGGGCGGCGCGGTCCGCAACGCCGTGCGGCTCGCGGTCGACGAGGCAAACGCGGACGCGGCGATCCCCGGCTGGAAGATCCGTCTGAGCCTTCAGGACGACCTGTCCCGGCCGGACGGAGGCGCCCGGGCAGCTGGTGAACTGGCCGCTGACGAAACGGTGATCGGCGTCGTCGGGCCGTTGAGCTCTACGGTCGCCATGGTCGCTGTGCCTACGCTGAGCGCCGCCGGGATTGCCGTGGTCTCCCCGTCCAACAGCCGCCCTGAACTCACGGGCCTCGCGGACGCGACCGCGGCCACCAGCGCCACCGCCCGGAGCCGGCCGTATCCAGGTTACTTCCGGCTGAGCGGCACCGACGTCCTGGCGGCTTGGACCAGCGCCGAGTACGCCGTGACGACCATGGGCCGCCGCCGGATCACGGTGGTGGACGGTGGCCCCGGCTTCGGTACCTCCCTCGCGCAGCGATTCGCCTCCGACGCCCGCCAGCTGGGCGCCACCGTCACGGGAATACACAAAGTCCACGGCAGCCTGGATGACGAGTCCGAGGTGGCCTCGGTAGTCGAGAGGGTACGTGCCGAAGCCCCGGACCTGCTGTACGTGGCGACGGGCTTCGCCTTTGCCGCGCAGCTGCGTACCGAACTGGCCGGTCAGGGCCTGGCCGTCGCTGTTCTCGGTTCCGACGGGCTGGGCGACCCTCGTTATCCCGAGCAGGCGGAGGGCGCCGCTGAGGGAGACACAGTCGTCGATCTCGGCGCGCCGCTTTCCGAACTGCCGCGGGCCGGCTCGTTCGCCGCGGCCTACCTGCACCGATGGGGTGGCCGCGGCAACCGGGACGCCGGCACCCGCATCGCTGATCCGGCCGTCTCGGCCACCTCTCGTGCGCTCGGCTCCGGCTCCGGCCTCGGCTCCGAGGCTGGTCCGCCGGCCGTCATCCGCGGTGACGGCTCGGCCGTGACCGGTGACCCGGGCCTTGCCGTCCCCCCGCCGACAGCGGCCGCCGATGTGATTCCGTCCGTCGCCGCGTACGCCTACGACGCCGCCGGTGTGCTGTTGCGGGCGGCCAGCAGTGTTCTGCCAGGCCGGCCCGGCGTGAATGGCGCTGCCAGGGCCGCTGTCATCGCCGCGCTGAGGCAGGGCCGCTTCGTCGGGGCCACCGGCGAGGTCGGCTTTGATGCGTGGGGTGACGCGGTGGCGCCGCTCGTGACCATCTATGCGGTGCGCAACCGGGCGTTCGTGGTGCTGCGGGTGCGCCGGCCGTAATCCGCGCGGTCCGCGCGGTCCGGGCCGTCCGGGCCGTCCGCGCCGTCCCGAACGTGCGCGGCTCGACCCGGCGGCCGGGCCGGCGATCCGGCCGCACGCCACGATTTCGTCCGACAACTTCCGTAACACGCCATAACCGGAAAACTGTGACGACACGGGCGTTCTCAGCTTTCAGTTGCTGCTCGTAGCGACTACGTTTCCGACAGTATGGCCAGCAAGCTGGGCAGAGCAGGCGCGGTGGATGGCGGCGGCCGCGTGGCGTGGGTGCGGCGTGAGGCCGTCGTGCGCGGCACCGGTCGGATGACCTTTCTGTTGGGAGAGCTGGCATCCTTCGCGTTATGCTTGATGACGATTTGCCTGAATTGTCTTACTAAAATGGATGAAGGGACACGGTATGGCGAGGCGGACCATGGCGGCGGGAGCCGCTGGATTGCTTGCGATCGCGCTGACCGTCGGCGCGTGCGGGGGAGGCTCCTCGGGAAGCGGGCGCCCCGAATACATCATCGGCTTCCAGGGGCCGCTGTCGGGCGACAGCTCGCAGCTCGGCATCAACGCGATCAACGGCCTGCGAACCGCGGTCGATCGCGCCAACACCAGCGGCGGGCTCCCGTTCACTCTCCGGCTGGTCCAGACGGATGATCAGGGCACCCCGGAGCAGGGGCCCACCGCGGCCCAGAAGCTGATTGACAACTCGGGCGTCATCGCTGTCATCGGGCCGATCTTCTCGGGCGCGACCAAAGCCAGCGAGCCGCTTTACAGCCAGGCCAAACTCCTCTCCGTGAGCCCGTCCGCGACAAACCCGCAGCTCACCTCGCTGGGTTTTGGGACTTTTTTCCGCGTGATTGCCCCCGACACCGTACAGGGCACCGCCGCCGCGGATTACGTCGCAAAGGCTCTCAAGGCCAAGAAGGTGTTCTCCCTCGATGACAAGAGCGAATACGGCACCGGGCTGTCGACGGTGTTGAAAAAAGAGCTGGCGGCGCAGGGGGTGAATGTCGTGAGCGATGGCATCAACCCGACGAAGGACTACACATCCGAGGCAACGAAGATAATTTCCGAGCAGCCGGACGTGATATTCTACTCCGGCTATTATGGGGAATTCGCCCTATTGACCAAGGCGCTGCGGGCCAAGGGCTTCACCGGGGCAATCATGAGCGGAGACGGGTCGAACGACGACCAGTTCGTCACCCAGGCGGGTGCCGCGAGCGCGGAAGGCGCGTATCTGACCTGCCCATGTGGCGACGCCAACAGCGACCCGAAGGCCGCCGGCTTCGTCGCCGACTTCAAACGGGTGAACAACGGTACGCGGCCGGGCACCTACTCCGGTGAGGCATATGACGCGACGAACGCGGTCATCGAGGTCCTGCGTAAGCTCGGGCCGGGTGCCAGCCGTGAGGCTGTTGTCCGGGCCTTCTCATCCGTTGATTTCGAGGGAGTCACCAAGCGGATCGTGTTCCAGCCCAACGGCGAGGTCGCCGGTTCGACCGTCTACGTCTACCGGATCCGCGCTGGCAAGCGGGAAGTGCTTGGGACCACCGCGGAGCTGATGAAAGCCTGACCCGCGTTCATGACCGCCCGCGACACCGCGCACCAGCAGTGGTTCGGTGAACCACCGGCGATTCGGGGGACATCAGCATGAGCTTCGCGCACGAGTTCGGGCAGCTGACGGTTGACGGCCTGACCATCGGTTCCCTGTACGCGGTCATAGCTCTTGGCTACACCCTCGTCTACGGGGTGCTCACGCTCATCAACTTCGCCCACAGCGAGGTCTTCATGCTCGGTGCCTTCGGCGGACTGTTCGCGGCTCGGGCGCTGCTGCCCGCGGGCGGGGCAACGCCGTCAGGGCTCACGTCCGTCGCGCTGGTAACGGTCGGGCTCGGTGCCGGGGCCGCGTCCGGCGGCTTGGCCGCGTTCGCTCTGGAGCGCGGTGCCTACCGGCCGCTGCGCCGCCGTGGCGCGCCGCGGCTGGCCTACCTCATCAGCGCCATCGGAGCCTCGCTGTTCGCGGCCAACCTGGCCGGGAAGGAGTTCGGCCGCCAGAGCGTGCCCGTCCCGGACCTGTTCACCAACGGGACCGTCGGGCGGGTCCTCGGCGCCGCGGTCTCTGTGCAGACAGTGATCATATTCGGCGTGGCGGTCGTGATGCTCGTCGTGGTGGACCGGGTGGTCGCGGTCACCCGGCTGGGCCAGGCGATCCGGGCGACGGCCCAGGACGCGGACACCGCGCGTCTGATGGGTGTCGACGTCGAACGGGTGATCGTCGCCACTTTTGTGCTCGGGGGCCTGCTCGCGGGCGCCGGTGGATTCCTTTACGCGATGACGTTCAACGCCTCCTATACGATGGGGTTTGTTCCGGGTGTCAAGGCATTTACCGCCGCCGTGCTCGGTGGTATCGGCAACGTCCGTGGCGCGGTGGTGGGAGGTCTGCTCCTTGGTCTGGTCGAGAGTTATGGCGGTTATGTGTTCCAGGCGTCCTACCGGGATGTGATTGCCTTTCTCGTGTTGGTGGGCGTCCTTCTGGTCAGGCCCTCGGGCCTGCTCGGTGAACACCGGCGCAGGGCGGCATGATCGTCGGGTGGCCGCGTACCGGCGCGGCGTTCAGCTGGGCGCGCCGGCTCGCGGTGTATATGGGTGGAGCGGCGCTGTTCGCCGTCGTGACCGGCCCGTCCGGCGACGCCGGGCATCCGCTCGCCGGGATCCGCGGATCACTGTTCGCCCCGCGTTTCGGGTTGTTCGCGGCATTGGCGGCCGGCGCCTGGGCCGCTGCCGTGTGGGCTGGGC
>NZ_CAKJTO010000124.1:6522-13654 GCF_917627405.1 Protofrankia sp. Cj5 | reverse complement strand
GGACGGGCCAGCGCATTGGCTTCCCGCAACGGGCCGACGGGCGGTGGCGCCGGCCGTCCGGCACTGTCGCCGGCCCAGGCCGGCACGCGGCCACCGGCCCAGGCGAGCACGCGGCGCGCGGTCGTCTCCGCGTTCATCCGAGGGCCGCGTTCATCCGAGAACCGCCTTCATCCGGCGGTCACCCAGTAGGACGTGAGCGACATGTCCTCGCTGCCAGGCTCGGCGTGGTAGAAGCGCAGCACCCGGTCGTCCGGGCTGCCGCGTTCGATGTTGACCAGGCCGGCGACCTGCCAGGGCCGGCGGAACGTGGTCGTGTGCAGCTCGACGTCGACCGAGGACAACCCGATCTCGCTGGTGGCCGGGAACAGATGGGTGTGGTACCAGCCGACGAGCCGTTCGTCCCGGCCGCGCCTGGCCAGCTGCTCGTTGATCCGCAGGAAGCTCTCGCCGGTGAAGGTGAAGTGCAGCAGGGACGCGCCGGTCCGCTCCCCCGCGATCGCGGCCGTGATCTTCACAAGGTGGCTGCCGGGGCGATCGGCGTCACGGTAGACGTGACCGGCGAGGAAACCGCCCTCCTCCACGTCGCCCGAGAACTCCGTCCGGTGCTTGAGGGCGTCGGCGACGTCCCGGTCGACCACCACCGCGACTCCCGGCACCGCCCCGGGATCCTTCGCTGCCTCGGGCGCCTCCGGTACCTCGTCCGCCACGTCGGCGCCGAGCTCGGCGAGGCTCGCGGCCGGGGGGTCCGGATCGTGGACCTCCTCCAGGTGGAAGGCCCGGGGCCGGCGGGAACCCACCGTCACCTCGATCCGGCCGTCCACCTCCGGGACAGGCCTGACCAGGGCCACCTGGTCGAACCCGGGGCCGCGGACACCGAACCCCCAGTGCGTCTCCGCCGGGATCCGCTCGGCGAGCAGCCGCTGCAACGGCCGGGCGATGATCTCCCGGACGGCGTGCGGATGCTGGTAGAGCACCTCACCGTCCCGGACGATGCGCACCCGCACGTAGCCGTGGCTCGACCGGAGGTTGACCACCGACGGGCTGCCGGGAAGCTCGGAACCATCCGCGACTGGCAGGAACAGCAGCTCGAACCGGCTGCCGACCAGCGCCTCGCCCAGCAGCCGTTCGAAAACGCTCTGCAACAGCCGGACGAGCGGCACCCGACCGACCCGGACGTAGTCGTCGGTGCGGTACAGCTCGACCTCGGCACTCATCGTTGCCCGGCCCCCGCGTCGGGGGCGGTGACGCTTTCGATGACATTGCGGTAGACCGCGCGGTGCCGCGGCGCCTGGAACAGCACCCGGCCACCGATCTCCGCCATTCGGCCCTGATGCGCGATGACCCATTCGGCGGCGGCCCGGTCGTAGTAGTTGCCGACAACCTCGGGCCGGCCAGAAGCATCCAGCCGGCCGCTTTCCTCCAGCAGGCTGTAGTTCCGGAACGCGGCCATGTCCACCAGAATCTGGCACAGCTCGCCGAAATCCAGGGACGGCGTGTAGGACTCGGCCAACGCGCCCAGGCACACCAGCCCCTGCTGGGCCTCGTGTTCCCGGGCCTGGTCACTGTCATAGTTCGGGAACACGTTCGGATGGAAGATCGGCGTCAGCCAGAAAAGCAGCGGCGGCGTTTCGGGGAACTCCGGGCCGAGCTGCACCAGAACCACATGCCGGTCGACGGCCACCGGATCGTCACCGGGTGCCGCACCGGGCCCGAAACTCGGCTGGCTGAACTCCAGCTCGTACTCGGTGGGCAGCAGGTTCGAGTTCGCCCGCACCTGGAACCCGGGATGCGCCCGCGCGTAGGCGACGATCTGGTTGCGGACCCGTTGCAGCGCCTCCTGCCGGTCCTTCGGGTTGAGCGCCCCGGCTCGGGCCTCCACACCGATCCGCATCCGGGAACCGTTACGAATGCCGGCTTTGTGCAGCGTGTCGTCCCCGTTGAGCCGCCGTCCCGACCCGTCGTCCTGAACCTCGTCGACGACGACAGAGCGGGTCGCGTCGGTGTAGCCGGGCGGGTACTCCTCCAGCACCGAAGAGGCCACGTTGCCGACGGTCTGCTGGGCGGGGGCGTCGTTCAACCGGAACTGCCGGCCGTCCGGCCCGCGCGCGTACAGCGTCTGGAACACATAGTCGGGTTCGCCCGCCGGGACGAGCGTCCACCCGAGGTCGGTTCTCTCGATCTGCTCCCGCACCCGTTCGGTGGTCGCGTCGTTGACCCGGTAGGAGACGGCGTGCGAGGTCGACCAGAATTCGTGCGGTTCCAGGCCGAGGCTCGCGAGGGTCTCGCAGGCGTGCTGACGTTCCGGCTCCGAACTCGCCCGCACAATCACATGGCAGCTCTGCGCCGGCCCCTGTTCGACCCCCTCGTCCGCGGCCCCCGCCGGCTGCTCGGCCGCGCCTTCGGTGGTCGTTGGGCGAACGGCGTCCGCCTCGATAGGTGCCCCGGCCCCGTTCGCGGCGACGGCATCGGGTGCCGCGTCGGCGGCAAGATAGCTGGCGGCGAGCTGCTGAAATACGGGGTTACCTGGGAAACGGCGGCTGGCTGTGCGCAGCAGCCTTCGGTAGGGCGCGCCCACGATCGTCCCGGCGTTGAGCTCGAAGAAGATCTGACTCCACCACTGTTCCGGGTTGCCCCCCTGGAGAACCGGACGGTACGCGAGCGGGAAGTCGATCTGGTTGAGGATGATGGCGGCGGCGGACTCCGTTGTGTAGACCGCGGCGAGCCCCTCCCGTAAGTCGTCCCGATCGTCCCGGCTCAGAGGAATGTCGGCGTCGCCAACCGGTGCCACCAGACCCCCCACCTCCGCAGCGCCGACGTCGCAACGGTTGTCCCGCTTGCGCCATAGCGTGAGCGTAGTCCCCGCCACAGCGATAACAACGTCCGGTACGGGAGCACATCACCCGAACGCCGGCCACAGAGTCAACCGGCGGCCGGCGGCAACCGGGCACGACAGGTCTGCCGCGCCCGGCAGGCAGGCTCGCGGCGACCACTACGGTTGAGAAGGAGCAGGACCGGTGGTCATCATCGCCGGTGCCGGTGCCGGCGGAGTCCGTACAGCCGTTCCAGCGGTGCTCCGCGGCCCGGTCGGCCGGTGAGACGTACGGGAGCTCACACGGCGGTGTGGCGTCCGGACGTGCGTCCATACTCGGTGGGATGCGACGTCACCCGGTCCGTTCGGCTGGGAGTGGATGATAGGCGGCAGAGCGCCGTATCCGGGGAGGCAAGTCGTGCCCAACGATGCTGATCGTTTCGAGGTGCCGCTGTACAGCGTCGCCGAGGCTGGCCGGTACCTGCGAGTGCCGACCTCGACCTTTACGACCTGGGCATACGGATATGCGCGACGGCGACCCGGACGACCCCCGGTTCGCGGTGAGCCGATCGTCACCGCATGTCCTGCGACGGAGCACGGCGAGGCTGTGGTTCCGTTCATCGGTCTTGCCGAGGGCCTGGTGCTCGCAGCGATCCGGCGATCCGGCGTGCCGCTTCAACGCATCCGGCCCGCCCTCACCCGCCTGTCCGAGGATCTCGGGATCGCGCACGTCCTAGCGTCCAAGGCCCTTTACACCGACGGCGCCGAGGTACTCTACGACTTCGCTGAGAGCCAGGGCGACACACCTGAAGCGCGAGGTGCACGGGAGCTGGTCGCCGTGCGTAAAGGCCAGCGGGTGTTCGGGGATATCGTCGAGGCATACCTGCAGCGCGTCGACTTTGCACCGGACGGCTATGCCCAGCTCATTCGTCTACCCGAATACCAGCATGCCGACGTCGTGGTCGACCCCCGCCGCGGGTTCGGTCAGCCGATTTTCTCCCATGGCGGAGCCCGGCTCGAAGACGTTCTGGGCCGCTTCCACGCCGGCGAGCAGCTCGCGGAGGTCGCTGAAGAGTTCGGTGTCCCCCCGGACGAACTGGAAGACGCCGTACGCATCGCCAGCAAACCCGCCGCCTAGTGACAGCACATTCCGAGGGGCTTCCCCACGTCTTCGTCGACCGCAGCCTCGGTCGTATCGCCGTCCCTCGGCTGCTGCGACAAGCCGGTATCGAGTTGACGACGCTCGCCGAACACTACGGTATCCCGCACGACGAGAAGGTCGAGGACATCACCTGGCTCACCGATACCGCTCGGCTTGGCTGGGTAGCGTTTATGAAAGACGAAAGAATCAGACGCAGACCCGCCGAGAAGGCAGCCGTCATAAAACACGCCGTTCGCTGCTTCTACATCACTCGGCAGAACCTGTCCGGTCCGGAAATGGCCCAACGATTCATCGACAATCTCGACGCGATCGTCACCGCGTGCACCAAGGCGGGACCATTCATCTATGCCGTTCACGCCAACCAGATCAAAGAAATGGATCTCGGCTAGCGAAATTCAACCTGTTGCCCGCAGCGATTTGACGAGTTTTGTGTAACCGTCTTCTTCGAAGAGATTCACCCAGTGCCATTTCTGCAGGCGATCCGGCAACTCGCAGTGTTCGAGCTGTACGGGAATCAGGAAGATCGACCCTTCGGGCTGCTCGTCGGCGACGTCCAGCGCGTGTTTAATTTCCTTCTGGACATACCCCCTCTTATCCGTGGACGTCGAGGACAGACAGACGAGAACAACACGACTGGTACGAATGGCTCGACGAATCTCCAGATCCCAGTCCTGACCGGGCAGCAGGGCCTCGGTGTCGAGCCAAACCTCGAATCCGTCACCGCGCAGCCGCTTGTAAAGATCCCGGACTCGGGGTTTGTCCTGGGACGCATGACAGAGAAAGATCTTTGACGACCCGGCCGCCGTCGTGGCCAGCGTGTCCCCAGCGGCCTCGCCGGCGAGATTGAGATAACGAACAGCAAGTCGCTGGAACACGGCGTTTCCGGGGAAACGACGCCCGGCTGTGCGCAGCAGCCGTCGGTAGGGCGCGTCCACGACCGTCCCGGCGTCGAGCTCGAAGAAGATCTGAGTCCACCACTGCTCCGGGTTGCCCCCCTGGAGGACCGGGCTGTACGCAAGCGGGAAGTCGATCTGACTGAGGACGAGGGCGGCGGCGGACTCCGTCCGGTAGGCCGCGGCGAGTTCCTCCCGGAAGTCGTCCCGATCGTCACGGCTCAGACGAATGTCGGGACCATCACCCGAACGCCCGTCGTCCGACGGGCCGCCGGCGTCGCCGGAACCACCAACCGGTGCCACCAGACCCCCCGCCTCCGCAGCGCCGATGTCGCAACGGTTGTCCCGCTTGCGCCGTAGCGTGAGCGTAGTCCCCGCCACAGCGATGACAACGTCCTGGTACGGGTTCCTGCTGCGAGAAACACCGTGCCCGGATCGAGGCGGATCCTGCTCCGGCAACGGGACGCGCGGTCATACCCGGTTATACTCGGCGCATGAAGACCGCGATCTCAATCCCGGACGAGACGTTCCACGAGGCTGAGCGTCGCGCGGCCGCACTCGGCGTGAGTCGCTCCGAGTTCTTCACGACAGCCGCCCGTCGCTACATCCAGGAGCTCGACGCCCAGTCCCTGACTGAGCGCATCGACGCCGCACTTGAGCTCGTGGGTCCCGACGAGTCGTTCCAGGCCGCGGCGCTCGCCGGCCGGCGGGCACTGGGCGACAGCGAGGACTGGTGATCAGACGTGGCGATGTTCACTGGGTCGACCTCGGCGAGGCGGCGGGCGCTCGCCCCGCGAAGCGCCGACCAGTGGTGGTCGTCCAGGCCGCGCCCTACAACGTGAGCCGGTTGGCCACAGTCGTCGCGGTCGTCATCACGTCGAACACCGCGCTCGCCACCATGCCCGGCAACGTCTTCCTCCCCGCCGCGGTGACCGGCCTGCCACGCGACTCCGTGGCCAACGTGACCGCCATCGTCACTGTCAACAAGGACGAACTCGGGCGCACTGTCGGCGCCGTCCCGGAGAGCCTCATGCGGGACCTGGGCAAGGGGCTACGTCACGTACTCGCGCTCTGACGCGTCCCTGATCTGGTCATCGCGCCTGAGCTCGCAACCCACGATCGCACCAAGGCCGTAAGGGTGAACCGTTGATGGTCGCCGTGGACACCACCCCGCTGGCTCGGCCCGACGCGGTGTACCCCAACGAGCGCCCCCGCCCCCGCAGCGAGGAGTTCGCCATCATGGTCGAGATTGCCTGATGCCGCCAGTTCCCGTTCCCGTTCCCGTTCGCGGCCGCGACACCCACCCTACGTGTCTACCGGCTTGCCGGTATCCGTCTAGCAGGTAGACTCACCTCATGCGGGCACGCGAGGTGAACCGGGCCATCGAGCGGGCCGGTGGTGTGTTCGTCCGCCAAGTCGGTTCACACAGACGTTATCGCGCAATCTACATCGATATCGACGGTCGGGAAGGGCGAGCGGAGACGGCCGTGCCCCAGCATCCTGGTGATGTTCCAACGGGAACACTTGTCCGGATCGAGGCAGATCTTGCCCCGGCGTTCGGAAAGAGGTGGCTACGAACATGACGACCACGACACGTGCTGTCTACCGGGTCAATATCACGCGGGAGCGAGACGCGTGGCTCGCCGACGTCCCGGACGTTCCCGGCGCTCACACCTTCGCACGGAGCCTGTCCACGCTGCAGCGGAGCGTGCGGGAGGTCATCGCCCTCATGACCGACCGGGCAGACGACGCCCTCGACGTCTTTGACCTCGATGTCCGATACGAGATCGGCGACAGTTCCACAGCCGTGACGGCAGCGCGCCAAGCCCGCGCAGAGGCGGAACGGGCCGAGCATGCCTCCGCCAGCGCCATCCGGCGGGCAGTTGCGCGCCTGCCCACATCGCTGTCTGTACGCGACATCGCTGAGCTGCTCGGTATCTCCCATCAACGAGTCTCACAGGTACGCGCCGAGATCAACAAGAGCGGACGCGGCATCGACGATGGACCCATACCCGCAAGCGGATAGCATCTTGATCTGCGCCGGCCACGAACCGTGAGCGTGGACGGCAATGGACCGGCGAACTCAGCACTGATCGTTTCGAGGCGCCGCCATACCACATCGCCGAGGCTGGCGGGTACCTGCGTGTCCCTGATCTGGTCATCGGCGTCCCCTCGGACGAGCTGGAAGACGCCGTACAGATCGATGGAGGTGATTTTTCGAGGTTTGTGCGCCGAAAATGGCCTCTTAGAGCGCCCGGCAATAGGGGT
>NZ_CAKJTO010000124.1:2781-6133 GCF_917627405.1 Protofrankia sp. Cj5 | reverse complement strand
CCCCTATTGCCGGTCGCTCTTAATCTCACAAAGCTCGAAAAATCGACTGTGACGCTAGAATCCGGCCGGTGTCGCCAGTCGATGCCAGCCGATGCCATTGAAAGCTCCCCTGAAAGGCCTCCTCGTCGCTCGCGGCGAGCGGCCGGGGCAGCTGGACGGCCAGGATCTCCCCGGGTGCCACCCCGAGGCCGTGCAGGCGCAGCCCGGGGTCGGCGTCGCGGAGCCGCTCGCCGCGCCGGACCCGCACAGCCCGCCCGCAGCGCCGACACCGCCCCGGTTCGCCCTGTTGCCCCGGTTGCTCCGGTTGCTCCGGTTCGCCCTGCGCGCCCGGTTGCGCCGCACCATGATCGTAAGTCTCGCCACAGTGATGACACTGTCCTGGTACGGGAAACGCCGCCCAGGTGAACGGTTCCGCGCCGGCCGGCAGGGCGTCGAGCAGGTCGCCGACGGTGGCACGGTGGTCGACCGGCAGCGGGTGGACGGGCCCGTCCAGCGGCCGGTGGTGCGGGCAGTCGGCGTCCCGGGTCAGGGCGACCGGGGCGGTGTGGCCGGTGGCGCCGTCGATCCGCAGCATCCGGTACTCCGGCGGGCCGGCGAACAGCAGGCGCAGCGCGGCCAGGGCCATCCACCCGGCAACGATCGACGTGGGCACGATCGACGCGGGTTGCGGGCCGTCCGGCCGGATCTCGGCGCAGCTCCACGGCAGGTCGGACGCACCCCGCTGGTGCGGGGTGAGCGAGCAGCCGTAGCAGGCCTCCGTCGGGTCCACCCGCAACCGGATCTCGCCGCCCCACGCAAAAGTGCCGCCGTCCACGAGGGGCGCGCCGACCAGCGCGGTCCGCCCGAGCAGGCGTAACCGAGCGCGTCGGCTGTCCAGACAGCCCAGCACGACCCCAGCGTCGGCCAGCTCACCGAGCCCGACCCCGGTGACCAGCTCGGCCTGCCGGGTCTCGACGGTGACCTCCGGGGCGAGCCGGGCCAGCGCGGTGGCCGCGGCGGCGACCTTCGGTTGCCCGACGTCGCCCGGCCCGAGCAGCACGGCGCGGCTGAGGTTGCTCGCCGCAACCGTGTCCGGATCGCAGAGGATGAGCCGTCCGACGCCGGCGAGCGCCAGGTTCTTCGCCACCTCGTTGCCGAGCGCGCCCACTCCGACGATCACGGCAGTACTGGCTGCGAGCAGGTCCTGATCCCAGTCGGGGATGAGCCGCTGCCGAGCGTAGCGATCGTGGAGGGAAACGCTCACCGGTCCACCCGGTTGAGCGTGACCGGGCAGTGGGTGAGCGTTCCATCGGGCTGCCAGTCGTCCCAGCAGGTCAGGCCGGCGACCGGGTCCCGGTGCACAGCCGCCACGCAGACCGCGCGGTGCAGACCGCACGGGCAGACCACCACCTGCTCGCCCGGCCGGAAGGTGTGGGCGCAGACCAGACACTTCGGGGCGTCCGGCCCCATGTCGGGCCGGGCGACCTGGAACGCGTGCGGGGCGAGCCGGACGACCGGTGCGTCACCTGCCGGCGGCCAGGCGTCCAGCAGACCGGCCGCGAACGCGGCCAGCTCCGCGGTGTCCTTCCCGGTGTCCTTCGCAGTGTCCCCGTTGGGCGCCGGGTGCTGCCGGGTGGCCACGGCTTCGTCCGCGCAGCCCAGCGCCGGATCGAGGTGGACGACCGAGCCGGGGTCGCCGGTGGTGGCATCCCTCCGCAGCCGGACCCGGTCCCCGCGACGAAAGGTGTGTCCGCATCGGGTGCAGCGCAGGTGCGTCCACCACGACTCCGAATGGGTGATGGCACTCCGGCTCCCGTCACGGCCGACCGGGCCGTTGTCAGACGCCTCAGCAGGCGGCTGCGGATCCAATCCCTCGTTGATGCCGACGTCGAGGTCGGCCAGCTCGTCGAGAGCGGCTGCGCCGGCGTCCACGGGGTCGGGTCTCAGCCGCACAGCATCTGCTCCGTAGCGCCACCGCCCACGGCGGCCAGCAACGCCTCCAGCGCGGCCGGGCGGAACGCGTCACCGAGGATCTCCACCCCGGACTCGGTCACGGTGATCCGCACCCGGACCAACCGCCCATCCGGATGGCCGGGGTACTCGGACGCGTCGATGAGGTCCGGCAGGGACGCAACGAACACGTTCCCGCCGGTCCGGGCCTGCGCCGCGGTGCCCTCAGCCATCAACGGACCCAGCCATCAACAGGCTCCTTCACCGATCATCCCCATCGTCGTCCATCATCCCCATCGTCCCGGGATCGACTGCCCGCAATGCGGGCAGATGCCGTGCGTGACCGCGGATTCCAGTGTCTCCCAGATGCCGCGTTGCACCAGTACCGTGTCACAGGCCGGGCAGCGGGTCTCCCGGCCGGCGGCGCCGAGGGCTCGTTCGACGTAGACGTACCGCAGGCCGGCGTCCCGCCCGGTCGCCCGCGCCGCTTCGAGGACGTCGGGGCTGGTCGGTGCCGGCCGGCGCATCCGGAAGTCCGGGGTGAACCGCAGCAGGTGCCAGGGGATGTCCGGGTCGATGCCGGCGAGGTGGCGGGCGATGGCGCGCAGCGCGTCCGGTTCGGCGGAGACGCCGGGGATCAGCGGCGTGGAGACCTCCACCCACACGCCGGCGGCACGCAACCGCTCGACCGCGTCCAGCACGGGACGCAGGCGCGCGCCGGTGAGCCGTCGGTGCGCGGACTCCCCCGCGGCCTTGACGTCGATGTTCACCGCGTCCAGTGCGCCCGCGACCAGGTCGATCGCGGACGCGGTGAGAAAACCGTTCGTCTTCCACACGATCGGCACGCCCGCCGGGGCGGCGAGGGCCGCGAGGGCCAGGGTCAGCTCCGGGGCGAGACCGGGCTCGGCGTAGGACATGGCGAGGGACGCACCGTTCGCGGCGGCCTGCGCGACCAGCTCGGCGGGTTGCGCGGGCCGGCCTGTCCAGGCGACGTCGGCGACCTGGCCGTACTGGGACAGCCGGTGGTTGACGCAGTAGTTGCAGCGGAACGAGCATCCCGGCCCGGCGATCGTGAGCACCCGGCTCCCCGGCCGGACGTGGTAGAAGGGCTTGCGCTCGATCGCGTCAAGGTGCGCGACGGCGACGGCGTAGGTGGCTGTCTCCAGCACACCGGCGTGGTTGCGCCGCACCGCGCACACCCCCGTCTCGCCGGGCCGCAGCTCGCAGCCGTGCGGACACAGCAGGCAGCGGATCCGCCGGGCGTCTTTGTCGTAGTTATCCGATTGTCCGGATTCGCTCCCAAGTGGCTCACCGAGAACGGCCGCCCGCCACACCGGCCCATGCGGATCGTCAGACACGACGTGTTCCGGACCGGTGCGCCTGGTCGTGGGGCTGGTCATGGGGTGCCGGGGTGAGTAGTGCG
>NZ_CAKJTO010000124.1:1609-2295 GCF_917627405.1 Protofrankia sp. Cj5 | reverse complement strand
TGGATGGTGTCGGCGAGTGCGGCGGCGGTCGGCTGCGGTGGGAGGTGGTGGTGGTAGCGCTGGTGCGCGGTGGTGGGCATGTGTGTGGGGTTGTGGTTGGGGGGTGGGTCGCCGGGGGTGTGGGTGGTCAGGAGGCGGAGGTGTGCTCCGGGGGTGAGGGGCTGGTCGTGGGGGAGGTGGTGGTGGGTGAGGATCACGAGGGTGGGGTGGGGGGTGTGTGCCGCGGTGTGGAGGGCGGTGGGTAGGTCGGGGGGGTGCAGGGTGCGGGCGGTCCAGATGGTGGTGAGGGCGGTGGGGCCGGTGGCGGGGAGTGCGAGCGCGGGCCGGTCGAGGGTGATCAGGGTGGGGTGGCGGCCGGCGTGCCAGAGGGTGGTGGTGAGTAGGTGTGCGGTCAGGCGGAGGACGGTTTCGGCGGGTCCGTAGGTGGGTGGGGTGGTGTCGAGGATGATCGTGACGGCTTGTGGTGGGGGGGTGGGGGTGGTGGTGTGGAGGCGGTGGAGGAGTTCCCCGCGGGTGAGGCGGAGGGTGAACAGGGTGTCGGGGAGGGCGAGTTGGGAGGGCAGCAGGCGGGTGAGGGTGCCGTGGTGGGTGATGCCGGCGTGGCCGGGGTGGGGCAGGGTGGTGGCGGCGTGGTCCCGGCCGGTGGTGGTCAGGGTGGTGGTGGTGGCGAGGAGAGTGAGGGTTGC
>NZ_CAKJTO010000124.1:0-1275 GCF_917627405.1 Protofrankia sp. Cj5 | reverse complement strand
GGTGGGGGGAGGTAGGTCGGGTCGGTGGGTTGGTCGGCGGTGAGGAGGGCGGCGAACCCGATCCGGGCGGCCGGGGGCCAGTGCAGTTGGCGGAGCCGGCGGATCCCGGGGTGGTCGGCCAGGGCGCGGAGCCGCGGGTCGTACAGCATGCCGCGGGCCGGATCATCCGGGTGATCCGGGTCGGTTGGGGTGCTGCCGGTGAGTGTGGCAAGGTCGTGGATGAGTGCCAGTGGCGGCCACAGCCCGCCGGCGCCGAGCAGGAGCAGCCCGACCGTCTCGGTGTGGAGCCGGGACCCGGCCGGGTCGAGGGTGACCGGCACCCGCGGTGGTGCTGGTGCTGGTGATGCCGTCACCGCCCAGACCCGCACCGTCTGGTCGTAGCCGGCGGTGGCGAGCAGCAGCCGGCCGTCGGTGCCGGTCGCCCACGCCACCGACCAGACCGTGCCGGTGTGGCCGGTGAGGGTGTGCAGGGTCTGGCCGCGGGCCGGGTCCCAGATCCGCACCGTCCGGTCGTAGCTGGCGGTGGCGAGGAGGAGCTGGCCGTCGGTGCCGGTCGCCCACGCCACCGAGTAGACCGGGCCGGTGTGGCCGGTGAGGGTGTGCAGGGTCTGGCCGCGGGTCGGGTCCCAGATCCGCACCGTCTCGTCGGTGCTGGCGGTGGCGAGTAGGAGCTGGCCGTCGGTGCTGGTTGCCCATGCCACCGAGTAGACCGGGCCGGTGTGGCCGGTGAGGGTGTGCAGGGTTTGGCCGCGGGCCGGGTCCCAGACCCGCACCGTCCCGTCGACGCTGCCGGTGGCGAGGAGGAGCTGGCCGTCGGTGCCGGTCGCCCATGCCACCGAGTTGACCCAGCTGGTGTGGCCGGTGAGGGTGTGCAGGGTCCGGCCGCGGGCCGGGTCCCAGACCCGCACCGTCCGGTCGTGGCTGCCGGTGGCGAGGAGGAGCTGGCCGTCGGTGCTGGTTGCCCACGCCACCGAGTTGACCCAGCTGGTGTGGCCGGTGAGGGTGTGCAGGGTCCGGCCGCGGGCCGGATCCCAGACCCGCACCGTCCGATCGCCGCTGCTGGTGGCGAGGAGGAGCCGGCCGTCGGTGCCGGTCGCCCACGCCATCGACCAGACCCAGTTGGTGTGGCCGGTGAGGGTGTGCAGGGTTTGGCCGCGGGCCGGGTCCCAGACCCGCACCGTCCGGTCGTCGCTGCCGGTGGCGAGTAGGAGCTGGCCGTCGGTGCCGGTCGCCCATGCCACCGACCAGACCGTGCCGGTGTGGCCGGTGAGGGGA
>NZ_CAKJTO010000123.1:0-12570 GCF_917627405.1 Protofrankia sp. Cj5 | reverse complement strand
CCCGAGGATAGGGCGTTCGATCAGTGAGCGGCTCAGCCGCGCCCGATCCGGCAAGGCGGCGGAGGAAGGCGCCCTGGTGCTGGGAGCCGACTGACGACAACGCGGCCGGGCGGGATGCGGGGAGCCGCGAGCCGGACAGTCCTATCCTCGGGCGCTCTTATCTGCGAGGCCGGCGGCCTCCGTGTACGCGGCGATCGCGGCGGGCAGGGTCGGGAAGATGCGGCCGGCACCGATCCGGCTGGCCACGCCATGGGCGACAAGAGCGTCGAGCAGCTCCTGTTTGACGCGGGCGAGCGCGACGACGATGCCCCGGCCGGCGAGTTCCGCGCGTAGCTCCTCCAGGGCGTCCAGGCCGGTGATGTCGACCTCGGTGTTCGCCTCCATGTTGAGGACGAACCACTCGACGGGGCCTCGTCGCGCCATCTCGCCGACAGCGGCAAGCGCGCGGCGACGGAAGTTCTGGGCGTTGGCGAAGAAGATCGGCGAGTCGTAGCGGTACATGACAAGACCCGTGATGAGTTCGGCGCCCGGGTAGTCGTCGATGTCGTGCATGCCCTCGACCCCGGGCACGCGGGCGAGGATCGCGTCGTGCGGCCGCGCCACCCGCGTCAACAGGTCGGCGAGCGACAGGGCGACGGCGATCAGGATGCCGTAGAAGATGTCGAAGGTGAGCACACCGGCGAGCGCGGCGAGCGCGAGCAGCAGTTCGCTGCGCCGGAACCGGGCCAGGCGCCGGAAGCCCGCCACATCCACCAGCCGGACCGCGGCATAGATGACGATCGCGCCGAGCACGGCCGTCGGGAAAGCGGCCAACGCCGGGTGCAGGAACAGCAGCACCCCGACCACGGCGACGACAGCGACCAACGAGTGCAGCTGGCTGCGGCTGCCGGCGGCTGCGCCGAGCGCGGTGCGGCTGCCGCTGCTGCTCACCGGGAAACCGGACAGGAGCCCGGTACCGAGGTTGGCCGCGCCGAGCGCGAACAGCTCCCCGCCCGCGTCGATCTCCCCGTGGCCGGCGCGGCTGGCAAACGCCCGGGCGGTCAGCATGTTGTCGGTGAACCCGACGAACAGCACCCCGAGAGCGGGGATCACCAGCTTGACCAGGTCTTCGGCAGCCGGCGGCGTCGGCCGGGGCAGGCCGCCGGGAATGCCGCCGACGACCGCGATCCCACGCGCGCGCAGATCGAACACCGCGGCGACGGCTGTGGCCAGCACGACGGCGAGCAGCGGCCCCGGCACGCCAGGCCAGCGCCACTCGAGCAGGAAAAGGAACACCAGCACGCTCGCGGCGAGCGCGATGGTGCTCACCTGGGCCGCCCCCACGTGATGTACGAACGACGCGACCTCACCGTACAGATGCTTGCCCGACACGGGAACACCGGTCGTCTTGCCCAGCTGACCGACAATCATGATGATGGCGACACCGGCCAGGTAACCGACCAGGATCGGCTGGGAGAGCAGATCGGCGACGAACCCCAGCCGCACCACCCCCGCTATGAGCGCCAACAGCCCGACCACAACCGCAAGCGCCGCCGCGAGGGCCGCGTACCGGCCCGGGTCCCCCGTGGCCAGCGGCCCGATGGTGGCGGCTGTCATCAGCGCCGTCGTCGACTCCGGGCCGACGGACAGCTGTCGCGAGGACCCGAACACCGCGTAGATCGTCAGCGCGGGCAACGCCGCCCACAGCCCCGCCACCGGCGTCAGACCCGCGACCCCCGCATAGGCCATCACCTGCGGCACCAGGTAGGCCGCCACCGTCACTCCGGCAAGCACGTCGCCGCGCAGCCAGGCGCGGCGATACCCGTGCACCCACCCCAGCGCCCGCGGCACCCGCGGTACCCGTCCCACCCACCCCACCGCGCCCCTCGTCACCTGACGATGATCTGCCGCCATCCGCTGTATCGGCCTTTCCAGGCACGACAAGCGAGCATTGTCCCGCTGGCCGCCCTGGCGCGCCTGACCGAGTGACTGCCGCCGGAAGCTGTTCGACCGGGGCGGCCCGCGGATGTTCTTCCAGCCGCTCGTCGAGCTGGCCACCGGACGAAACCGGACAGTGAACCCTGAGCGACAGCCATGCATAATGTCGATTGCTGTTTCGTTCACTTCGTTCGACGTCCACCCGATCGGTCATTCGCAGACCCGTCCCCCGCGTCTGTGCCCACCCGGCCGGGCACGCTTGTAAAGGGCTATCCAACCGCACGGACCTGCGGCAGCCGGCCCCATGCGACAGGGCACGGGGGCGCCCGGCTCGACGTTGGAGGGGACCTTGTGAGCCAGTACGGCGAAGCCTGCGGCCACCCGGCGAGGGGCACCCAGACAGAGGCCCACGCCGCTGAGACCGTCGAGCCGATCCCCGCCCGGATCGCGCAGCTGCGTCGCGCCAACGAGCGCGTGCGGGCGCTGCTGGACGCTGTTCTGCTCATCAGCCGGGAACTGGACCTGCCAGTTGTGCTGCGGCAGATCGTCAGCACCGCCATGAAACTCGCCGACGCCCGCTACGGCGCCCTGGGCGTGCTGGACGAGCGGGGCAAAGGCCTGGCGGAGTTCATCCCGATCGGTCTGAGCCAGCAGGAGTACCACGCCCTGGCGGGAATCGAGCAACCACACGGCCATGGGCTGCTGGGCCACCTGATTCGGCAGCCGACCTCGATCCGCGTGGACGATATTCCCACGCACCCGGATTCGGTAGGATTCCCACCGGGTCATCCACCAATGCGCACCATGTTAGGCGTCGGCATCGGTGTGCGTGGCCGAATATACGGAAACATCTATCTTTGCGACCGATCGGATGGGCGGCCTTTCGACAAGGAGGACGAGGCTGTCGTCGTGGCGCTGGCAGGTGCCGCCGCTGTCGCGGTGGAGAACGCCCGCCTGTTCGACCAGGTCCGCACCGGTGCCGAACAGTTTCAGCGCCTGCTCCTGCCCCGCCTGCCCAACCTGGCTCCGTTGTCCGTCGCCGAGGTCTACAAGGCATCGACGCAACGAGGCTCGCGAACAGGGCATGTCGGTGGGGACTGGTACGACGCCCTGCTGCTGCCCGACGGAGCGGTCGGGGCCGTCGTCGGCGACGTCGTCGGCCATGACCTTGTCGCCGCGGCCGCCATGGCCCAGACCCGCAACATGCTGCGCGCCCTGCTGTACGACAAATGCGGCCCACCCAGCGCCGTGCTCACTCAGCTCGACCACACGCTGGAAGCGATCGAGGAAAATCCGGTGACCACCATCTGCCTCGCGCGCATCGAGCCGATGGGCGGGAGGTGGAAACTGTCCTGGAGCAGCGCCGGCCATCTCCCACCGCTGCTGCTCACCCCCGACGGCGGCAGCCGCTACCTGCAGACCGAGCCCGACGTACCGCTGGGGGTCGACGTCGGCCTGCCTCGCCACGACCGCACTCTCGCGTTACCGCCAGGCGCCACCCTGATTCTGTTCACCGACGGGCTCGTCGAACACCGTTCCCATCCGATCGACCATGGTCTGGCCGCGCTCGCCGCGCTGGCCGCGACCTACGCCGACCAGCCGTTACCCACGCTGTGCCACGCGCTGGCCGACGAACACCCCAGCGACGGCCACGACGATCTGGCCGTCATCGCGCTCCGCATCCCCAGCGAAAGCCGCGTCCGCCTGGCCGGCCAGCCGCCGCACCATGCGGACGTATCGTCCTGACCCGACGGCGGCAGCGGGACATGTCCAGCGAGGTCACGCGGATACCCAATGATTATCCGCGTCAACAGCACCGGGAACGGTCCAGGCGGACGAGGCGGGTGAAAACCTCCGTCTTGGCGGCCAGCTCCGCGTACTCAGCGGCGGGATCGGAGCCCCAGGTGATGCCACCGCCAACGCCATAGGCAGCGACGCCCGTGGCACGGTCGAGCAGAACAGTACGGATCGGGACACTGAAACGAGCCTGGAAAGGGGCATCGGCAGGCGCAACCATGCCGATGGCGCCACAGTAAACACCCCGCGGACCATCCTCCACATCCCGGATGATCTCCATGGTGCGCGGCTTGGGCGCACCGGTGACCGAGCCGCACGGGAACAGCGCGCGGAACACCTCAGGCAGGCCGATGCCTGGGCGCAGGCGCGCGCACACCTCCGAGGTCAGCTGGTGCACCGTCGCGTACCGCTCCGCGTGCAGCAGGGAGGTCACCCGTACGCTGCCGGTGACCGCGACTCGGGCGAGGTCGTTGCGCACCAGGTCGACAATCATGATGTTCTCGGCGCGTTCCTTCTCGCTGGCGCGCAGAGCCGCGACGATCACCGCGTCCTCGGCCGGGGTATCGCCCCGGCGCGCGGTGCCCTTCATCGGCCGCATCCGCACCTGCCGGCCCCGGGTCTCGAAGAACAATTCCGGGCTGGCGCTGGCGACAACGAACATGCCGACGTCGAGGTAGGCGTTGAAGGCGCCGCGCTGGCCGAGCGCGAGGTCGGTGTAGAGGGCGAACGGGTCACCGAGGGTCTCGGCGGTCAGGTGGGTGGTCAGGTTGACCTGGTAGGTCTCGCCCGCGGCGATGTGCCGGCGGACGGCCTCGACGCGGGCCCGGTGGGTCTCGGAGTCCCAGGCCAGCCACCACTCGCCGACACGGTAGGCAGCCGGGTCCGGCTCGCGGACGGCTGGGACGAGACGGGGCGGGGCACACACGCCGAACCAGGCCAGCGGCAGGCCGTGGGCGGGCGGGTGGACAGCGAGGCGCCGGTCCAGCGCCGCCTCGTAAGCAACGAAGCCGCAGGCCCACCAACCCCCGGCGGTCGCGGCCTCGACCTCGGCCAGCAGCGGGGCGACCTCGTCGGGCCGGACCGCCGCCAGACGGCAGGCGGGCCGCGAGAACTCCCAGGCAACACCGGCCCGCAGGTCGTCGAACCTGGCGAAGCAGTTCCGGCCTCGCACGACCTCTCCTCTCCGTTTCCCTGGCCCGCAGCCGGCGTCCCCGGCTCGCGGCCGGCGTCGCCGCCGTCGCGAGGGCGCGTGGGACGCGCGTGGGACTTCCGTGAAGCGCCGCATTCTCTCGCTCATCGCCGACATACGCCCCCGCGAGGTGCGTTGGGACCGCTCCTCACGTCCGCGCTCCGGTCCGGCAGCCACAGCTTCATGATCTACGAAAAACTTGGAGCGACCGGCAACAGGGCGTTCGATCAGGCAGCGGCGTCCGGGTGGATGGATCGCAAGGCGCGTGCCCCGGCCCCGCGATGCCGCGTCCCCTATCCTCGGGCGTTCTTAGCCCGGTGGCGCATCGAGCTGAACGAGACGGCGGGCGGAACCATATTTCTGGCACACCACCCCGCCCGCATTACCGATGATCATACAGGCATATAACGGATTGGCCGGAAAGTGGCCATATACTGACGTCGAGTGCACGTCGGTCACGCCCGGAAAGGACGGCGATGAGGCGAACTCGCAGCGAGCGGTCAACCCGTCGACGGTTGCTGTCACGGTTCGCCGAGTCACGGCTCGCCAGGTCACGGGCACGCGGAGCGGTCGCGGTCCCGCTGGCGCTCCTGCTCGCCAGCGGATCGGCGGTCATCGTGCTGGGGCAGAGCGCGGGTTCCGCCGTCGTGCGGCTGGGGGACGTCGGCGCATGGCTGGTCAGCAGCAGCCAGGGGATCATCTCGCATGTGAACGGGCCATCCGGGCGAGCCGACGCCAGCGTGACCATCAACGGCGGCAGGGAACATCACCTCACGGTCACCCAGGATGGGCCCAACGTCCTGGTCACCGACACCGACACCGGCGTGACCAGCCGGATCGACCCGGTCGGGCTGGCCGCCGCCGAGCAGCGGGGCTTTGGAACCGGCACCACCGTTGTCGCGGGCGCGGACCAGGCATATGTCATCGACGCACACGTCGCCGGGCAGGTCCAGCGGATCGACCCGAAAACGCTGGACCCACTGGGCGCGCCGCTCTCCTTTGGTTCAGCGATCGGTGGTGCCGGGCTGACCGCTGACGGCACGCTGTGGGTGGCCTTACCCGAGAAAGGGCAGCTTGTCCCGGTTCGCCGCGGCACAGCGGGAACAGCGGTCACGGTCGCCCGGCCAGGCTACCGACTGTCACTGATCATAGTAGACGGGCTGCCGGTCGCGGTCGACGCGACCACGCCAGCGCTGGTACCCGTGCGCGACGGCCGCCCCGCCCCGGCGCTGCGGCTGCCGGACCCGGCCGGGCAAGGGCGTCAACTGCTCGTGGCGCCGTCCGTCGACGGCCATCTCACCCCCGTCATTGTCGACGGGACGACCACGATGCTGCTGGCCGACCCGGGCGCCGGTGCTGTCCGCGCGGTCGATCTCGGCTCCCAGGACCCTTCCGGGAAGCTCGGCGCTCCCGTGGTGGCCGGCAACCGGGTGTACATACCCGACAACGACAAGGGACGGTTGCTGGTCTACGCAGCCGACCTGGGGCAGTTCAGTTCGCCGATCACCGTTACCCCTGAGCCGGCGAAGCTCACCGTCTTCGTCAAGGACGGGATGCTCTGGGCAAATGACGAGCGCGGCTCCCACGCGGTCCTGGTCCGGCCGGACGGCTCGGCCCAGCCGATCGAAAAACACGCCCCCGACGTCGCCGGCAGCGCCGCCACCACCCCACCTCGGCCGCTGCCCACGCAGACGATCACACCGCCCCACGAGGCCCCGCGCTCCCAGCCGTCGACAGCCGCCCCACCCCAGCCGCTGCCCGCGCCCGTGATCCTGGCTCCCCGCCAGGCCCCGCGCTCCCAGCCGTCGACAGCCGTCCCGCCCCAGGTACCAACCCCAGTCGTCGGACCAGCCCCCAGCCCGAGCCGTACGGCCCCGCCTGCCGGTGGACAGCCGACTCCGGCTGCCCCGCCCGCTGCCTCCCCGTCACCCGCTCCCGTTCAACCATCCGCTTCGTCCCCGCCGCCCACTCCCGTTCAACCGCCCGCTTCCTCCCAGCCGCCTGCTTCCTCTCCGCCCCCGCCGCCAGCTCCCACCACGTACCGCGAACAAACCGGCAGCACTGGCTCTCCGACATTCAGCAACCCGCACAACGCCTCCGGTCAAGGCCCGCGCATCGCGGTGGGCGCCTACGTTGAGGTGCAGTGCCGTGTATATGAGCCCCTAATCCAGTCAGCCAATCCGGACGGCTGGTGGTACAGGATTGCCAGCAGCCCCTGGAACGGCCAGTACTACGGTGTCGCGAACAACTTCCGGAATGGCGACGTCCCCGGCCAGGGCCCGCCTTATCACAACACCGACTTCAACGTCCCCGTTTGCTGACGCGAATGCGGGTGTGCCGGAAAGCAGGATTACCGGAGGTAGCAGCCGCCCACCTGCCTGGGCCTGATCACCCGGCAGGCTCAAGACGGGGGCGGTGTGGCGCCGCGGATACAGACATAGTCCGACCATGCCTTGATCAGACTGTGTCCGACGGGGTCAAAGAGCACGGGGCCGACGTGGAAGCAGTAGCCCTTGCTGGGATCCAGATCAGCAATCTGGATGATGGCCGCGCCGGCGGGCAACCGTTGTACCGGCACTGGGGGAACGTCCGGGGGGTTCGCGGTCTGCACGATCAGATCAGTATCGGTCCGTGAGCCGTTCTGCCAGGTCAGCGTGACCGTCGCTCCAGCGTCATCAGCGCGTAGACCAGTCGGGCGCGCAGCCTGGATGTCGGCGGAGGTGACCGGCGCGGGCGTGACCGGGGATGGCGTGGGGGAGGCCGTCCTGACGGAGGTTGACAAGGAGCGCGCCGGGTTGGGCCGACGCGGAGCGAGGACCGCTATCACCACCAGTGACACGACGATCGCCGCGGTGGCCCCGAGCAGCACCAGAACCCGCCGCGGCCTACCGGCCCGGCCCGATGGCGCTGTGTCCAGGCTCGGCCGGGCCGGCCTGCCTTCCCGGAGCAGGGTGATCTCCTGCATCGCGCCGCCCATGCTGCGGTCGGTATCGGAATCCACGGCAGGGCCCGCTGGCGCATGATCTTCAAGCGCGGCCGGTGCGGGTTGTGGCGGCGGGTCCGGATGCGTGAGCACGTTGGGAACAGCTTCAGCAACGGCGTCGGGGACGGCCACGGCTTCGCTGCTCTGCCTGGCACCCACAAACGTGCCGGGTACGCCGGCCGCGCCTGCGACCTCCTCCGGCACGCCGACCGGTTCCGGCGCTATCCGCGGGACGGTGTGGCCGAGGCGTTCGTTGAGGTGCCGGAGGTCCGCGGCGAAGGCGTCGGCGGTCTGTGGGCGCTGCGCCGGGTCGCGTGCGAGCGCGGTCCGCAGCAGGTTCTCCACGGATTCGGGCACGCGCTCACGAGGCAACGCGGGAAGGTCCTGAGTCAGGACGCGCAGCACAATGGTGGCCGGGCTGTCGCCCGGCCGGTATCCGAACGGCGGCGAGCCCGCCAGCATGGCGAACAGGGTCGCGCCCAGCGCGTAGATGTCGGTTGCGACCGACTGTTCCTCTCCCTGGAGGACTTCCGGGGCCGTATAGGACGGCGTGAACGCATCCTGGCTCGTGGATGTTTCCGAGCCCGCCAGGCTCGCGATGCCGAAATCGCTGAGCACCGGTTCATCGGTGTCGGTGAGCAGTATGTTGCCGGGTTTGACATCCCGGTGGATGATTCTGGCCTCGTGCGCGGCGTGCATGGCCTCGGCGATTTTCGCACCGATGTGAAGGGCTTCGTGTGCCCGCATCGGGCCGCTGCGCTGGATCCGGTCGGCGACCGAGCCCCGCGGGAGATACTGCATGGCGATGAACGGATGCCGATCCTCCGTCGAGCCAGCCTGGAAAATCGTGATGATATGCGGGTGACCGGTGAGACGCCCGGTTGCCCGGCATTCCCGGGTGAACCGCCGTTCCGCGGCGGAGTCCCGAAGATCGGCGTTAATCACCTTAATAGCCACCGTGCGGTCAAGATGGTCCTGATAGGCAGAGTAGACGGTGCTGAACCCACCGTGCGCAATCACGGTGAAGGACCGGTAACCGGGGATCATCGGTATCTCCTCCCCCGGATGACCTGGCTGGGGGCGAGCCGCCCGGCCATGCGCCGGTGCAGCGGCACGACCCGCCGCAGCTGTGCGCGCACCTGTTTCTCGTGCAGCCAGGCCTTGTCGGCCTCGGCGGGGCCGATGCCGTTCGCGGCGAACAGCGCCGTGGTGACGAGATCCGCCAAGGACGCCAGCGACGCTCGGCCGCTGGCGCCGATCCCGGCCGCGGCGATCCCGACTGTCTCAGCCGGGGTGGCCGCGGCCGGGATCGCTATGCCGGCGCCCGCCAAGGCGTCGTGTGTGCTGTGCCAGGCACCGACCACGCGCGTCCGGGGGATACGCGCGCGCCGTCCCCGCCGACGGCGCGCCACCGGCGACCCCGCGGCGACCGCCAGGTAGCCGAGGGCACAGGCGAGCACGACAGCACCGGAGATCACCCCCACGTACACCCGCAACGAAGTGTGACGAACCACCGGTGGAGCGGATGGTGGCGCTGCCGGGTACTGCACGGGCACAGCCGCCGCGGCCTCGGCCCGCCGCGCCCGCTCGCTGGACTCCCCCGATGCCGAGGAGGCGACCTCAGTGCCGCCACGCCGCGACTCCTGCGGCGTCGGATAGAACGGCAGCCAGCCCACACCCGCGAAGTCGATCTCTGGCCAGACCAGGACGTCGCCGGTGTGGACGTCCGCTGTCCGCGGCCCGCCGGGAGGAAAGGCGAACCCGACCACGACCCGGCTGGGCAGACCCAGCACCCGGGCGGCGACCGCGAACACGGTCGCGAACTGTTCGGAGGTGCCCCGCTGGCTCCTGGTCAGAAAGTAGTTGAGGTGTCCGTAGGTGTGACCAGCCGGCGCAAGCGAGTCATAGCTGAAGGTGCCGCGAAGGTACTGTTCCAGCCCGAACGCCTGCTGGAATGGGGTGATCCTCCCAACGGACCCCCGCCGGGCAGCCTCACGCACCGAATCGGGTAGGCCGGGCGGCAGGTAGCGGGCGGCGTCGGCGTCGGCGTCGGTGGCCGGCTGCGACAACGCAAGGACAGTTGCGTCAGGGATGGTCTGCGGTGCGGACACCACCGTGTACCGGCGGCCGGGACGCACCGGCACGGCGCTGAGCAGAACGCCGCTGTCGACGTCGACGGCCAAGCCCACGCCGTCAAGCCGGACCGGGCGGTCCATGGCGGGCAGCCAGACACCGTCCAAACCGTCGATCTCCACGTCCTGGCGTAGCTCCCCGCTGCGCGGTAGCTCCCCGGCCACCGCCGGGACCTGACGTCCGGCCGGTTGGAAACGAGCTGACGACGTCCAGGACTGGCCGTCAAAACGGTCGAGCACGGCCAGCCGGATGTTCTGCGCCGCGGCTTGCTCCGCGTTCTGCGTCCCATCCGGTGTCCCATCCGGTGTCCCGTTCTGTGTCCCGTTCTGTGCCGCTGACGCGCGCACCGCGAACAACAGCCGGCCCGGGTCACCGAGCCAGGCCGCGACCTGGTCCAACGGGTTTACCGTGGATATCGGGTGCAGCGGTACCGTACGGTGCGCGCGTATGTCGTATGGGTCACGGCCGTGCCCCGGTGACAGGAGCGGGCCGATCAGGGCGGAGGCCGCCGCGACGGCTACCGCCGCAACCACCCCGATGACGGCTCGGCTCGCGGACGATCCGGATCCACCGCGGCCGCTGGCGGTCGTCAACGACCGGATCTCGGCGCGCCGGCACAGTATGAGCAGCCCGGACGCCGCCACCAGAGCGGCCGCGACCAGCAGGTTCGACCCCGGGGCGGACACCGTCAGCGTCACCCCGGCCACGAAGACCACGACTGCCGGGACGGCTGGGAGCAGCACCGTCCGCGTCCTTGCCACCAGTTCCGCACCGACGCCAGCCGCAAGCCACGTCAACGCCTGCGGCACCACCAGCAGATCCGGCGGATCCGGCGCCGGCAGGGTCACCGCCAGCAGCCGGGCCCAGCCGTTGAGCAGACCGTCGCCGACCGCGGGCAGCACACCGGGAACCGTCGGCGAACCGTGCCAGAACAGCGTCACCGCGACGACGCCCAGCCACAGCGCGGCCCAGGCCAGCAGCGACAACGGCACCCGGCGACGGCGGGGCGTCCCCGCGAGCAGCGCCACGGCGATCACAGGCACGACCGCCGCCAGCGCGACCGGGCCGGTGAGCGGGCCCCAGCCGAACGCCCGGTGAAACGATCCGCCGGCAAGCCCGGCCATCACCGTGACCACGGCAAAGCTCCCGGCCCGGGGCCAGAGCGCCGTCACCGTACCCTCCCGGTGGGAGTCGCCGGCCACGCCGGCACCAGCGCGGCGGCATCAGCGAGATCCAGGACACGCAGCCGTTCGCCTCCCGCGGTGACCGACCATGGCACCGGCCCGGCTCCAGCGCCGGCTCCAGCACCGGCGGCACCGGCGGCACCGGCGGCACCGACCCGAACCACGATCACGTGCTCGAACCAGCTGGCAGCCGAGGCGACCGCAGCCACCTGCCCGATGTCCACCCCACCGGTGACAAGCGTGAGCGTGCCGATCCCGCCACGGCCAAGCCCCCGGACAGCCGCGGCCAGCGCGTCATCCGGGCGGGCGCTGGCGTCACCGGGATCCCGGTCCCCCTTGCCGGATCCGCTGGTACCGGGCCGGGATCTGCCCGCCGCCGGCGTCGCGGCGTCCCATTCGACACCGGCAAGCACGTCGAGAACGATCTGGCCGTCGCCACGCCCGCCACGACCCGTGACCCGAACATGCCCGGTGGTGTGCAGCCGGACCGGGAAACGCAGCCGGGCCGAGGCAAGCAGAACCGAGGCGGCAACGTCCACCGCCGCGTCGAACCCGGCCTCGCCGGCCGCTCCGGACGGGTATGCGTACGCCCGCGTGTCCAGCAGGACCGTCGTGACCGGCTCGCTCGGATCGACATACCGCCGCACCAGCAGGGTGCCCGCCCGAGCGCTGGAGCGCCAGTGCACATGCCGGAGATCGTCACCAGGCACATATTCGCGGAGCGCGTGGAAGGTCACGCCGCCTTCGGTCCGGCTGTCGACCGACAGCCCGTCAGGGCTGCTCGACCGAGCGGACACCAGCGGCGTCAGCGAATACACAACCGGGTGGACACGCACCACGGCCGGTTCCCCGACCTGTTGGGAGCGCGACAGCAAACCGAACAGGTCAGCTCTGCCGACCTGCACCGGGCCGACCCGCAGCACCCCACGGCGCGCGGTCGGTAACGGTAGCGCGATCGTGCGCCGCGTCGATCCCCGCAGAGAACGCAGATGTGTTTCGGTCGCCTCCTCCCCGTGCGGCACGCGGACCCGCAGGGCACCGCTGGACCGCTCCGCGAGGTTCCTGATCGTCACACTCGCGACAGCCGCCTCACCGCGCCGGACCCGGCCGGGAACGACCTCGATCTCCGCGCCTAATCGCGGACGGTAGGCGACCGTGACCACCGCCGCCGCCAGCACGACGACACATCCCACCGCGAGCATCGACAGCTCGGCAAACCGCAGCACACCCGCGGCAGCCCCCAGCACAACCGCGGCGCAGGCCACCGCCCATCCGGTGGCGGTAACCGCGCGAAGCGCGCGCCGCGCCGGACCGCGTGCCGCCGACGGGGCGGTGCCGGCTCCCGCGCTCCCGCCGGCTCCCGGGAC
>NZ_CAKJTO010000122.1:0-12744 GCF_917627405.1 Protofrankia sp. Cj5 | reverse complement strand
TGTCTGCGGTGGCCGAACCCGACCATCACCGACTGTCACCTGTTGCTGGGCTACCTCGATCCGCACAACTTCCTCGGCGGGGACGTACCGCTGGACTTCGACGCCGCCCGCGACGCCCTGGAGCCGATGGCCAAGCACTTCAACGCCGACCTGCTCGACTTCTGCGAGAAGGCACACCTGCTGGTCACCGACTACATGCGGGAGTTCCTGAACAACATGCTCCGAGGCCGGGGCTACAGCACCCGCGAGTACACGATGCTGATGTACGGCGGCGGTGGACCGCTCGGCCTGGCCGACGTCGTGGCGGGCCTGAACTTCGACGAGGTCATCACCTTCCCGTTCGCCGCTGTGTTCTCCGCGTTCGGGGTGCTGTGCGCGCCGCGACGCTACCGGTACCACCAGTCCACGATCGCCGCCTGCCCGGCAGGTGACGACTCCGGCGCCCGCGCGGTCAAGTCCGCGGCCGTCGAGGCGATCAACGCGGCCTGGACCGGCTTGGAGATCCGCGCGAAGGAGGACTTCGACCTGCACGGCTGGAACTTCGACGACGCGGTGCTCAGCCGCACCGCCTACGTCCGATTCACCAACCAGCTGTCGGACTTCGAGGTCCCCTGGCCGGGCGAACGGCTCGCGTCGATCGACGATCTGCACGAGCTGATTCGCCGTTTCGAACACGTCTACACCACTGTCTACCCGTCGCAGGCGCTGTACCGGGAAGCCGGTCACATGATCATGGAGCTCGCGCTGAGCGCGGACATCGAGACGCCCAAGCCAGCCGTCCCGATCGTGGAGATGCACGGCAGGACGCCGTCCTCCTCGGCCCAGAAGGGGCACCGCGAGGGCTACTGGCGCGGCAACGCCGTCGACTTCCACCTCTACGAGATGGACGAGATGAAGGCCGGCAACGTCGTCAACGGCCCCGCGGTGCTCGAGCACCCGGCGACGACCCTGCTCATTCCGCCGGGCTGCCACGTCGAGTTCGACAACCGGCGCCTCATTCACTACCGGCGCGGAACGCAGAACTGATCGCCATGACCACCATCGACGGGAGCCATGTCGTGTCCACTGGCAGCACGCCTCTGCTGGATCAACTGCTACTCAGCGAGAAACTCTTCGACGAGACCGGTCGCTATCACGGGTTGGAGAGGCTCGAGCTGCTCGAGACCGACCCGCTGAAATTTGAGGCGTTCCACTCGCGGCTGATGTCGACCATCATCTCGACCCGCGAGACGATGAAGTACATCGCGTCCTCGCCGGCGGTCCGTGACTTCGAAGAGTTCGTCATCGGCCTCTACACCCCCGAAGGCGACGCGGTCGCGTTGTCGACCGGGATCATGGTGCACGTACACACCCTGTCCGAGTTCATCAAGTTCATGCTCAAGAACAACTACGAGCAGGACCCGGGAATCCGGCCCGGTGACGTCTTCGAGAACAACGAGGTCTGGGCCGGCGGGGTGCACACCCCCGACGTCATGACCGTCATCCCCGTCTTCCACGGCGACGAGCTGATTGCGTGGATCGGCGCCGTCTCCCACGAGCTGGAGGCCGGGACCTACGAGGGCCCGGGTATGTCCGTGCTGACTCCGGACCGCTACGGCGAGGGTCTGCACATCAGCGCCGAGAAGGTCGGTGAGAACGACCACTTCCGCCGCGACTACCTCATGCGGCTGCAGATGAACCTCCGTAACTCCGGCTGGTGGATCCTCGACGACAAGGCAAAGCTCGCCGGCTGCCTGATGGTCCGCGAAGCTCTCGGCAACATCATCGACACCTATGGCCTGGACTTCTACAAGGCCGCCACCAAGGAGTTGATCGAGGAGGGCAGACAAAGCTTCCTCAAGCGCGTCCGCGCCACGATGGTGCCCGGCACCTACCGAGGCCTGACCATGCCCGTGCACATGCGCACCCACGTTCCCTACGTGCATCCGTTGGCCAAGAACGACTTCATCGACCTCGTCCGCCAGGAGATGACCGTTACCGGCGAGGGCAAGCTGGAACTCGACTACGAGGGCTCCACCGGCTGGAGTTTCCACCCGTTCAACTGCGCGCCCGGACCGATGAACGGCGGCTTCTGGATCACTCTCACCCAGCTGCTGGCCTACGACGGGCGCGTCAACGACGGCGCCTACCTGGGGGTGAAGCAGTACCTGCCCGAAGGATCCATCGTGAATGCCACCTACAAGGGCGCGGCGACCTCGCTGGCGTGGTGGACTCTCATTCCGATCTTCGCCAACATCTGGCGGCTGATGGGGATCAGCTGGTACGCGCGGGGCTTCCCCGAAGAGATCATCATGTCCACCCCGACGTGCATGGTGGGAGTGGCCGGCTTCGACCAGTTCGGCGGTCCGACCGGCTACCAGAACTTCGAGATGGCCGGCGAAAGCTTCGGCGCTCGCGGTGTCGCCGACGGGATGGACTGCGGCAGCCCGATCTGGAACTCCGAAGGGATCCAGGGCGACGCCGAGACCTGGGAGATGGTCGGTCCGAACGTCTACCTCGGACGCAGTTTCGTGCCCGACCACCACGGCTACGGCCGCTTCCGTGGCGGTGCCGCCTGGCAGTCGCTGTGGACCGTGCGTGGCTCCGAGCTCGTCAACGTGACCCTGTCCGCGTCGGGCGCGATGAACGGCGGAGTATTCCACAAGGGCTTGTTCGGCGGCTACCCGCCCGCGGGGTGGAAGTGCCTGTGGGCTGCCGGCACCAATGTCAAGGACCTCGTCGCGGCCGGGGAGAAGTTGCCATCTTCGGTGGACGAGGCCGAGGAGATGCTCAAGGACGGACGGCTCACCGCCCGCGAGTGGTACTGCGGCCCGCTTAACCAGTGGTCGCCCAACCTGAGCGAGGGCGACCTGTTCGGCATCATCTACTACGGCGGGGTTGGATACGGCGACCCACTCGCCCGCGACACCCGCGCGATCGAGGCGGACCTGGTCAAGGGCCTGATGACCGTCGACGGCGCGAAGGCCGCCTACGGATACGGCGGATCGGCCGAGGCGACCGCGGCCAGCAGAGACGAACGCCGCGCGGCACGGCTGGCGAAGTCGGTCACCGCCGGGGAATGGTGGGAGTCCGAGCGCGAGCGTGCCAGGACCGGTGACGTGTCCGATCTGGTCGCGCACATGTACGCGCGTTCGGCGAAGCTGTCGGACTCGATCGTAAACCAGTACAAGGCGTTCTGGCAGATCGACGAGTTCCCCTACACCGACACCGGCGAGCCGACCTTCACCGCGCCCGCACCAACCGACTTCTACTTCCCCAACTCGTCCAGCCGCCCCAAGCCGACCGCGTCCTGAAGGGCTACGACCATGACCCACACCTCGCAGGGTTCGACGGGCTCCGCCGAAGTCGTCAACGCCCTCATACGCAACGAGCTGAGCTGGGAGGAACTCCTCGGACTAATGCGGGCACCGAAATCCGAGATTCGCTTCGAGGAGACCATCGCCGCGTGGCAGAGCCTCGTAACCTGGGACGAGCAGATCCTGCTTCCGCTCGGGGAAAACCTTTTCATCGTCGCCAAGAACGGCAGGGCCATCGTCAAGACGACCGCCGGCGCCGAACTCGGGCCATGGAACGGCAACTGGAAGATGCAGTGCCGCATGATCGTGCGCCGCACACGGGAGGACCTGCTCGAGATCTACCCCGAGAACGACATGACCATCGATCCAAGCTTGGTCGAGATCCGCGAATTCCTCTGTCCCGTCAGCGGAACCCTACTCGACACCGACTGCGTCCCCCCGGGATTCCCCGTCGAGGTCGACTTCACCCCCGACCTCGGCACGTTCTACCGAGACTGGCTCGGTAAGGAACTGCCCGTTACCCTCTGACGCCCGGTCGAGGGGCGGCGGGCTACGGCCCGCTCTCCTTCTGCCGCGCATCCCACCCTAGGTGGCTGGTGTTTTTATGATCACCGCGTAGAGTGATTTCCCTCGCGAATCTTCCAGGGGTAGCTGAAAGCGGTCGTCTTTGGCCGAGCGGTGACCGCTGGTCGCTCCTGACCCGGCCGGGGCCGCCCCGCCGGCCGGGTCAGCCCATGGTGACCCAGTCGGCGGCGGTGTGGATGAGGCCGAGGGCGGCCAAGCGTGCGATGTCGACCGCCGCGGCGAGCAACGCGAAGTCGGCGGCGACCTTGATTCGCCCCCGGACGCGGGCGCGGCGAGGGCACCAGAGGTCGTGAGTCGTGGCCGCCACACCATCGGCCAGCCTGGTCGATGCGATCCGCAAACCTGAGGCGTCGCTCGCGAAGAATGCCGACCTCACCTGCTCTACGAACCGTGCCAGATCGTCGACCGCCCGTAGGAAGGCCAGGTCGGCCAGGGAGGATGACCAGCCGTCTGGGGACGCGGGGATCGACGCTGCGGGTAGAGGATCAAGCGGTCCCAAGCGTGCGAGCGAATCCTGGGTCAACCGTTGGACAGCTGCCTGAGGCAGGGGCACACGACGGATTGTCGCGGACGGCACCGTCCCCGACCAAGTGGATTCGACGCGACGAAAAGGGATGCAGGTGCTCCACGTCCACCGCTGCCACTCGTCGGCCCTGAGACCGAAGGCGCGGCCATCCAGCAGCGTGTGAAACCTCTCCTCAGCGGATGGGCAGAGGTCGCCCTCCGCTTACTCCACGCCATGCAGTCCACCGAGCCGAACTACATGCCGATCAGTCCGGCTGCCGGTGCACACCACCTGCGGGTCCGCGGCACCCAGATGGGCCGAGCCAGCGGGTCAATCGCCCGGAGCCGAGACGCACCACCAAGGAAGGCGCCGGCTGGGCCCGACGGTCGAGCATACAAGATCCGCTTCATCGGCCTCGGGCCGAGGTACCCTCTGGCACCCAACGCCTCTCGACCAACCCCTGCCACTACCCCAACCCCTGCCACTACCCAAAGTAGTCGAGACTGTCGATGCGACTGAGAATCGAACCGGACGATCAATGCCCCGACCTGGACGTTCTCTATCCGATCAACCATCAGATCTCATAGAACTTACCTATTTGCCCAGGTCAGGGCATTGTTACGCATCGTGGGGGCGGGTGGGACTCGAACCCACGACCGACGGATTATGAGATCTGCTGTGGTTCGTCCACCCATATCCGTAGGCATCCGCCGGTCCAAGTCCGTCTGGCGGCGTTCGAGGACATCCGCGCTTGTCCACGGTCATCCGCCGCGCCAGATTCTCCTCACAGCGTCGCGGCGCCTCTACTTCACTGGACATAATGGTACAAAATGGACGTCCACCAACACCGGTGGACACCAGCGGACGGAAGCTTACGCATCCGAGTGCCTGATTCTGCTTTCGATTCCCCGTATTTGTCTCTTTTCATACCAAGAATGGATGAATATTCCACTCCCAATCATCAACCTAGAATGAGCAGTCCCAGCCTGGAAGCCGGGCGGAACGAGCTCGGCTCCCACTTGCCCGCCAGGTTGTCGAGACGGTTGCGATCGAAGCCGGAGTGTGCGTCCGTCCGCTGGCGATGCGCCGCTGATCGCGGCCTGACCCGGCCCAGGTGATCCGGGAATCCGGACCGCCGCTTATCTTCCGGCGTCGTCCGGGACGGTCGGGAGCAGCTCGGCGATGAGCTTTTCGACCCGCGTCTGGATGTCGTCGCGAATCGTCCGGACGGCATCGACGCTCTGACCGGCCGGGTCGTCGAGTTTCCAGTCCTCGTAGCGCTTTCCGGGGAAAACCGGGCAGGCGTCGCCGCAGCCCATGGTGATCACGACGTCGGAGGCTTCCACGGCCTCGATGGTAAGGATCTTCGGGGTCTGGGTGGTGATGTCGATGCCGACTTCGGCCATGGCCGCCACCGCGGCAGGGTTGATCTGCTCAGCGGGCATCGACCCGGCGGAACGGACCTCGATCGCCCCGGCCGCGAGATGGGAGAGCCAACCGGCGGCCAGCTGGGAGCGTCCCGCGTTGTGGACGCAGACGAACAGTACCGAGGGTTTCGTGGACGGCTTCGTGGACACGGACGGTTCTTCCCTTCACGAAGAGCGGTCGGTCAGCGGGGCGGGAGCGTCAGATCCGGCAACAGGCTGACCAGTAATGATCATTGTCTGAGCGCGCCGTCGGCAGCCCACGTGTCAGGTTGGTCCACCGTGCCGTTCGGGGTCACGGCCGGCGAGTGTGCGACGACGACGGTCGACGCCGTGGCCGGGCTCAGCCCGGGGTAGAACACCCTGATCAGTGCGATACCGACCAGCCCGCCGGTGAGCTGGGCGGCGACGAACGCCGGGACGGACGCGGGGGCGATACCCGCGAAGGTGTCGGAGAACATCCGTCCCACCGTGATCGCCGGGTTGGCGAAACTGGTCGAGCTGGTGAACCAGTACGCCGCGCCGATGTAGGCCCCGACCGCCGCCGGTGCCCGGTCGGCCCGCCCCGAGCGGGCAAGGGCGAAGATGACGAGGAGCAGGCCGGCCGTCGCCACGATCTCGGACAGCAGATGCGCGCCGGACGCCCGGTCATGGGTGGAGATCGACACCGCCGCCTGCCCGAACATGACGTTGGCGAGCACCGCACCGGCGACGCATCCCGCGACCTGGGCGGGCAGATAGGCCGCGACGTCCCGCCAGGGCAGACCGCCGAACAGCGCGTCGACGGCGGAGACCACCGGGTTGATGTGCGCGCCGGACACCGGCCCGACCATCAGAATGATCGCGAACAGGCCAGCCGCGGTTACCGTGGCGTTCTCCGCCAGTTGCAGACCGATCTGGTTCGGGCTGAGCTGTTGGGCGGCTATCCCGGAGCCGATGACAAGGGCGGCCAGCAGCATGCTGCCGAACGCCTCCGCCGCGACCCGCCGCGCCAGCGGCGGGCGCTGGTCCGCGGTCACGGCCGGGGTCAACGGCCAGCCACCGGGGCCACGGTCAGGGCCAGCGGCTCCGGGCCACCGATGCCACCACACACAGGCCCGCATGCGCAGGCCGACCCCGGCGTGCCCGGTTCGGCCTCCCGCTGGACGGCCGGCCGTCCAGCGACGCCAACGCCAACGCCGGCATCGGCATCGGCATCGGCATCAGCGAGGACGGTGTAGACCTCCCACGGCGCACCGTCCGGGTCATCTACCCAGACCTTGTCCTGCACCGCGTAACAGCACGTCGTGGCTTCTTCGGTCGCTGTGGCCAGCCCCAGACCGGCCAGCCGCGCGGCCGCCGCCGTCACCTCGCCGGTGGACTCGACCTCGACACCGAGATGGTTGAGCGCGCCAGCCACCCCGGCTTCCCGGGCCGCCGGGTTCTCGATCAACACAAGCTTCAGCGGCGGGACCTCGACCGCGAAGTTCGCGTACCCGGGCCGGCGCTTCGCCGGCCCAACCCCGAACAGCTTCGAGTAGAAGCTCACGGCCGCGTTCACATCGGACACGTTCAGCGCCAACTGGACCCTGGCCACGACGACCACCTCACATCGATCCGCGTCTATGTACTGCCAGGGCAAGCATGGACCCAAACATAGACAGCCGTCAATGTCATCGATCGATAGACCAACGGACCATGTGACCATGGGTTTTCGCCCGACCGGAGGCCTCCGGGGGTTTCTGACGGACCGGTTCCACAACGGCCCGGCCCGGCCCACGGCCCGGAAGAGCCGTTCTCCCGCGTCCTACCCGAACCGGCCGTTGACGTAGTCGGCGGTCCGCGGGTCGCGCGGGTCGTGGAACATCTGCTCGGTGCGCCCGTACTCGACGACGTGGCCGGGCCGCCCCTCCTCGGCGAGAAAGAACGCGCAGTGGTCGGACACCCGCGCCGCCTGCTGCATGTTGTGCGTCACGATAATGATCGTCACATCCGAGGCGATCTCGGCGATGGTCTCCTCGACCCGGCGGGTGGATGTCGGGTCAAGAGCCGAACAGGGCTCGTCCATGAGCAGCACAGCCGGCTCGACGGCGAGCGAGCGGGCGATACACAGCCGTTGCTGCTGCCCGCCGGACAGCGCGCCCCCCGGGGAGCGCAGGCGGGTCCGGACCTCGTTCCACAGGCCGGCCCGCAGCAGGCAGTGCTCGACCAGGGAGTCCTTGTCCTTGCCCTTGATCCCGGCGAGCTTCAGGCCGCTCGCGACGTTGTCGAAGACCGTCATGGCGGGAAACGGGTTGGGCTTCTGGAAGACCATGCCGATCCGGCGACGGGTCTCCTGCGCCCGCTTGCCGGCGGCGTAGATGTCCTCGCCGTCCAGCAGAACCTCACCGGCCAGGGACGCGCCCGGGATGAGCTCGTGCATCCGGTTCAGGATGCGCAGGTAGGTGGACTTGCCGCAGCCCGAGGGACCGATGAGCGCCGTCACCTCACCGGGTCGCATCGTCAGCGAAACCCGGTCAAGCACCTTGCGCTCCCCGAACCACGCGGAGACGTCCTTCGTTTCCAGCGCCGCGCCGGAGACCGGCCCGGTCCGCTCACGGCGGGCGGCGGGCACCAGCCCCGTCGCCGTGTCATGCGTCGCCGTGCCCAAGGGCGCAGGCTCCGCTACGGCCGGGAACCGCGCGGTCGGCTTGTCAAGCGCGGGCACGCCGGTCACGGGCGCGTCAGGCACGATGTCCATCCCTTCAGAGCAGGTTCGGGAGCAGGCGGGCGAGGTTCTCGTAAACGTTCCAGACCACCGCGACCAGCACAGGCGCGCTCACGAGATAGGCCGGCCACCGTTCCCAGCGGTGGAACAACCAGGTCGCGCACACCACCGCGACGAGGAGTACCTGCGCCCAGAGCAACAGGGGCAGGGCGGCGGCCGGCTCGCTGGCGAGGGAACGCTCGTCGGCGTAGATGGCCGGCCGGACACCCGCGGACGGCGCCACGGCGGTCGTCAGCTTGGCGGTGACCACCAGTGTGTGGCTCGGGCTGACGGCCGGCGCCGAGGTCACCAGCGTGATCCGGTTGACCGGCGCGGTCAGCGGCCGCGGTGGGGTGCGCCCGTCGCGGACCTCGACGACCGTGAACGTCGCGCTGCCGAGACCGGTCGTCGCGACGATCTCATCGCCGATCCGCAGCTTGTCGAGCTTCGCGAAAGGCGCGCCGAACGTCGAACGCCGACCGTAGACAACCGCCGTGCCGGCCTGGCCGGGCAGCGGTGTGTCCCGCCGATGACCGAGCCCACGGGTGAGCGCGCCGCTGGTGGTACCCTCGACGACGACCTGACGCACCTTCAGCCGAGGAATCTCGACGATCGCCACCGGCACCCCGGGCGTGATGGGTGGTGCGACCGGAGCAACCTCATCACCGGTCTGGGCGAGCTGGCCGCGAAACGTCTTGTAGAGGTTGTCCTGGGTCCGGGTCTGCTGCAGCCCGGACACCGCGAGCAGATAGCCGGCGAAGCCGAGCATCAGCGCGGCCAGCATGAGGAGAACCCGCCCGACGGCGATCCCGATGACCGCCCGGCCACCGGCGGGCTGGCGCCGCGGCGGCCCGCCGGTGGCCGGGCGCGCCGTTGCCCATGCCGCCGTTGTCCGTGTCGTCGCCGTCGCTGTGGCCGCCGTCGCTGTCGCCGCCGTCACTGCCGTGGTGGGGGCCGTACCCGGCGCTGATGCCTGAACCGTCACGCGCACCCCGCCTACTTCCACATCCGCGGGAGCACCCGGGCCAGCGACCGTGCCCAGGCCGGCGCGGGTTCACCCCGCGAGTACCCGACAAGCCCCAGGCCGAATACCACGGAAGCGAATCCGATCACGACCAGGAGCAGTATGGCGTGCCGCCCGACGCCGGTGGACTCCACCAGCGGTCCCGACCTGGCCGACGTGGTGAACGCCGAGGTGGCGCTCGCCCTCGGGACGGCTCGGGCCGATGGGCTGGCGCCGGGCCGGGCGACCGCCGTCGGGCTGGGGGCGGGCGTGGCCGTGCCGCCGGTCGAGGTGGTACCGCCAGCACTCGCCGACGTGTCGCCGCTGTCCTGCCCGGACGTCGTGGTGCCGCCCGCGGCGGCGGCATTGCCCACGGCGGCATTGCCCGCGGCGGCGGAGGCCGCCTGCGCCCCGGGCGACGGGCTCGCCGAAGCGGTGGGTGTACCGGCCGACGCCGGCGCGGCCTGGAGGCGTACCGCGGTCTCGACCGTACGGGCCTGCGCTACCAGATCCGCCGGCAGACTCAGATAGCCGTTGGGCAGCTGACCGTTGTCGATACCGTGCTCTTGGCCCTTCACCGCGGCCAGGTCGATGAAATCGGCGATCTTGCCGGCTTTGGTCCTGTCGATGCCGCTGGTCGGGACCATCGCGTAGTGAACCAGCACGAGCGGGTAGACGGCCGGGTCGGTCGCGGTGTGGTCGGCCTGGCGGACGCCGTCCGCATCGACGGTCATGGCTTTGACGGCCGCCGCCATGGACGCCTCGGTCGGAGTGGTGAAGGAGCCGGCGGCGTTCTTCAGCTCCGCCTGCGGCATGCTCAGGTTGGTCGCGTCCGCGCTGTCGAAGAGCACGAACAACGAACGGAAGCCCTGTCGTGCCGCCGCGTAGGAGGACGGCTGATGGCTGGGATCCTGGTCGGAGATGCTGCTCGGGTCCTTGCCCGCCGGAGCACCGGCCGCGGCCTGGCGGACGACCGCGTCCAGCCCGCTCAGCGGGGCGAACGTCATGTTCATCGCCGACGTCGGATCGACCGTGCGGAACGTGTCGAGCGGGAATCGCAGGCCGCCCTTGTTCCAGGCGTCGAGGAAGTAGTCGCTGACATGCATGCCGGCCGGGTCCTTGGTGCCCTTGAGGAAGGCGCTCGCATCCGGGTCCGCGGCGAGCCAGCGAGTCAGCTCGTAGGTCAGGTCCTCACCGTCGGCGGTGAGCACCGGCGGGAAGTAGTTCTGGGCGGTGAAGTCCCGTGCCCAGGCGACACCGGGGTTGAGCGCCTGGAACTCCGGGTCCGCGAAGATCGTCACTGGGTTCCCAGCCGTCCCCGGGTTGGGGCAGTACGCGCTGCCAGGCCCGGTGATGGGCGCCGTGGGGTCGCAGCCGGGCGGCCCACCGGAACCGTAGAGACCGGGGTAGGACTGCGTGAGCAGCTTCGCGATCAGCCGTGCGTTCAGCCTGAGCGAGGTGACCTGCTGGTGGGTCACGGGATCGTCGAGCAGGAAACCGACCGAAATACCGGACACCGCCAGCGGCGCGTAGGCCACCGGATTCGGGCCGGTCGCGCCGGTGGCGGCCGGGCGCGTGGTCAGCGCCATGTCCACGCTGCCGGCGGCATAATCCGACCGGGCCTGGACGTCGCCGAGCAGCGAGTAGTCGACATTGAGCGCGGGCGTGCCCGCGCACGACCTGGCGGTCCAGCTCAGCATCGCGAGGTTCGCCACGGGCGCGCCCGCGGAGGTGAAGTCGGGGTTGTTGATCGAGCACGCCCCGGCGCCGAGACGGAAGGCCAACGGGATGGTGACGTGTGGCGCCCAGCTGTTCACCAGCTCGACGGACGGCGTCGTGAGCTTCCACAGCACCAGCGAGCACGGCTGGGTCGAGTTACAGCCAAGGCTGGTCAGTTCGCGCCCCGTCTCGACCACGAAGTCGGCGCTGCCCGTCCCGGCCGGCTGCGTGATCGCTTTGCGCCTGTTACCCGGCCCGTCCGGGCCCGCGCCGTTGAGCCCTCCGAGCGCGCTGGGATCGGAACCCGACGCCAGCGTTTCGGAGCCGTAGCAGTCACCGGCGGACTTCGGCGCGGCTCGGCATTGGTAGATGCGAACCTCGTTCGTCGACAGCTCCGTCCCGCTGGACGGGAAGCCCCGCCAGCTGACGTGGATCGCCTCGAAACCGAGATCGGTCGTCTTGCTGACCGTCACCGAGGCGTTCGCCCCGATCGCCGGTGCCGGGAAGGTCCTCGCCACCGAGACGTCCGCGGCCCGTGCCGGTTGCGGCCCCGGCAGCAGCAGCGAGCCGGTGAACACCATGACCGCGCCAGCCAGCGCGAGCGCGACGCCCGCCCGCGGCACCTTGGCCCCCCGCGGCCGCCGGGCGCACGGGGAGGGCCGTGTGCGCGCGTCCGTTGGCCAGCCAGGCAATTTCGGTGACACGTCTTCTCCAGCGCCGGGGAGGGACACGCCGCGGACGGGCGTGCGGTGGTGTCGGGACCCACCCGGGTATCGGGACCTACCCGGCCAGTCACGACGGAACATATGGATGGATGCGCCGCAGAGCCCGGCGCGGACACCGGGCCCTGCGGTTAACACGGGTGCGCTCTGGGGCGGGCCGCTGGCCTGCTAGGAAAGGCCGTACTTGGCACCGCAGAGCGTGCCCGTACCCGACGTGGGCAGCGAGACAAAGCCCTCGTTGACGCCGAGCGGGTGGGTGCAGATGTAGCCGGCCTTACCGAAGACCGCGGTGTAGCCTGACCAGATCTTGTCCAGACCGGTGCTGCCAGGCTGGTTCTTGAGCACGTTGAACAGCAGGCGGGGGAACTTGCCGCTGGTGTTCAGGGAGTACGGGCCGGCCGCGCCGTTGGCGACGTCGGGGACTGTGGCGGGAACGCTGTCGATCTGGCGGACGGTGAAGCCATTGCGGTTGTCCACGTCGCCGCCGCGGGACTGGGCGACCCACTTGCCAGCCGAGTACGGCACCAGCGCGTCACCGATCGCGTCTCCGGCCTGGAGGTTGGCCTGGAGACTCACACCGCTGTTCTCCTCCAGGGTGGCGGGCTGACGTACGCACGCGCCCGGCGTCAGGGCCGCGTTCGGGCCGTTGACATCACCACCGTTGTTCAGCGCCTTGAGGAAGGAGTTCCGCGTGCCCGAGCCCGACTGCGGCAGGTACGGCTCGATGGGCGAGCTCGGCAGGGCCGAGTTGATGACGTGCCAGTC
>NZ_CAKJTO010000121.1:0-12841 GCF_917627405.1 Protofrankia sp. Cj5 | reverse complement strand
ACCGGAACAGTAATCATACGGGTTGGCGTTACCACCAGGAAGCGGGTCGACCTACAGGAACCGGCCGGTCAGCGGGTTGTACAACCGGACACCCATGAGCACCAGGCCGCCGAGGGCGTCCGCGGAACGCTCCTTACCACCCAGCCAGCCATACCGGGGAAACGCGGTCGAGGCGAAGACCGGCAGGCCGAACTCGGTGCTGTCCGCGAAACTCGCAATCGAACCGACCGTGGTCGAGTCATCGGCGGTCGCCACCACATCGCCGTGCAGGTTGACCAACTGGACCGTGACCGTGCCGGTGTTGGACTGGATCGCGGCCAGATCCCCACCGATCCCGGGAATGTTCCGCGTCCACGTGCCATCGGACACCCCAATCCACGCCGGGCTGTCCCCACCATCGGCATAGTGGTTCGTCGACGTCGTCAACGCCTGCGTCCACGACCGGATGCGCCGCGCCGGATCCAACGCGTAGCTACGCGTCACCGATCCCTGCGTCTGCGAAGCCACCATGTCATTGACGTAATAGCCCACACTCGCAGCCACCCCACCAGCCACCGTCAGCCCGGTGGTCCGACCGAACAGGTCATAGCCGTAGCCGGTGTTCGTCAGCCGATCCGCCTGATCGTAGGTCGAGTTCAACGTGAAATCGGCGGTCGTGGTCGACGAGCAGTTCCCGCTCGTCGGGTTCCCCCCGGCGTCGGGATGGTTCACCAGGCTCGTCCGGTTCGACTCGGCGTCGTAGCCGTACTGCCGGGTCGAACAGATCACCGGACCGCCATACGCCCGGGTATCGGCCACCTGCACCAGCCGGCCCGCCAGATCATAGGTAAGCCCAGTGCTGTTCGCCGGGCCCGCGTCCGCCCGCACCTGATCGAACACCGACCGCTTCTGCGTGAACGCCAACCACGTCGTCCCCGACTTGGCATACGTCAACGCGGTCAGGTTACCGCCATTGTCATACCGGGTGCTGGCCACCACCCCATTCGGATACGTCTGCGACACCAACTTGCCGTCCGCGTCATACGAGCCGGTGAACACCGACGGCGCAGACCCGGCGCCCACGTTCAGCGCGGTCACCAGCCCGCGATGCTCGGACGCCGAGTCGTAGGTGTAGGTCGCTGTGCCTTTCCCGTCGGCGCGGGACGTGACCTGCCCGTCGATGTCGTAGCCGGTCGTCGCGGTATTACCATCCGCGTCGGTCTGCGAGGTGACCCGGCCCAGACTGTCATAGCCAATAGTCAGTGTCGTCGTACCGTCACCGGTACTGATCGGCAAGCCGGTGGTCGTGCTGTACGCGTAGGTGACCGTCGGTAGGGTGGCACCCCCGTCCGCCGCCGGAGACGCGGCGATCGCCGCGGACGTCTTCCGCCCCGCCGCGTCATAACCCGTCGTCGCCGTGCGGGTCGTGGTGTTGACCGTCTCAACCGCGGTCAACACCTGACCGAGATCGTTGTAGGTGTACTTCACCGTCGGCAACGGATTGCCCGACGACGGCTGCGCCGCCGGCCCACTGCTACACGCCAGCCCCGTCCACGCCGCGTTCACACAGCCACCGCTGCCAGTCGCCGTGTAATAGGCGATGACCGTGGTGAACGCATCCGTGCCTGTACTGTTCGCCTTCGGCATCCGGGACTCCACGACCTGCCCGGCCGTGTTGTAGTAACTCGTCCGCACGACCGTCGGGTTACCTGAGCCCATCTGCACCGTGACCGTGGTGGGTCTGCGCTGCACCCAGCCCGAGGTGTTCGGATCCGCGCCGGCCTTGGCCTCATAGCCATTCACCGTCACCCGGCTGTCGCGGTCCGTCCCCGCGCTGACTCCCCCGACCCGGGCGCTGGTCGTCACCGTCGTCGCCAACCGGAACGGCGTCGGCGCCGCCGGCGCCCCTTGGTCATAGTCGGTGTGCGCATGCGCCCGCGCCGACACCGTCGAGCCGTCGTCAAGCAGCACCTGATGCGTCGGCCCGTAGCTGTCGACGACCTCGACGCCGTCGGCGGCGTACACGCTCTGGTCATCGAGCTGCTGGGCACGCGCCGCCGACGCGGTCAACGCCGCCACCGTCGGATCGGTATCCGCGGTCGGCGCCAGCGCCTGCGCCCGGTTCCCCGCCGACAGAGTGCGGATCACGTTGCCCCGGGCGTCATGCTCGGTCGTGGAAACCTGCCAGGCCCCCGCCCCATAGCTGGCGCTGTTGACCGCCCGGCCGTCACTGTTCACATAGGTCAGGTCCGCGTACGGCCAGTCCGCGGAGGTGGGCGGGCTCGCCGGGACGTGACTGGCGGGGAACACCCCGGCCCCATACAGCGGCAGATCGGTCTGCGCCCAGCCGGCCACCGCGGCCGGGGACAGGTCGACCGGCGCCCCCGACCCGCTCACCGGCACGTCGTAGACCACCGTCTGCGTGGCCGTCGGCCCGGACGGATCCGGCCGGGACACCGCCGCCAGCCGGCCCGTGCCGTCATAGGCCAACGTCCAGGCGGTCTGCCCCGGCGGGGTGATCGTCGCCAGCCGCCCTTGAGCCGTGTAGGAGTAGACGGTCTGTAGATGCGAACCGTCGGTGTTGTCTAGCCGCGGATCCCACTCAGCGCGCAGATGCCCGGTCGAGTCATACAGATACCGGGCCACCGTCACCGGCGTGGCGCCGTTGAGGTTCATCGCCAGCGCGGAGACCCGCCCGGCGGAATCTCCCCAGGTTCCCGGGTCGGTCCCGGTCGCGGTCGTCGACGCCGCATAAGTGACATCCAACGCCCGGCAGCCCGCCATCAGCGTCGTACAGCTGACCCCGGCCGGCACCGGGGCCAGGATCCGGGTCACCCGACCAGCACTGTCCGTGGTGAACGTCGAGGTGGTGCTCGACCCGGGCTCGACAACCTGGCTGACCACCCACACGGTGGACGCGCCCACCGTCTTCGCCGTGTACACCGTCTTCGAACCGTCGTCGTCGGTGAAGGTGAACTGGGTCGCCGAATCCTTGACCAGCACCGACCCGTCGGTCCCTGCGTCCCCGACCCCGGTGTAGCTGTACGGATAGCCGCCGGACCCCGACCGGGTATACAGCGACTGGACCCCGTCGGCGCCGGTCAACGTCGCATACCCACCGCTGTCAGTGGCGTCGGTGAGCGTCTCGGCCGCCGAACCCGCGGCTGGGCCGGGCAGGCTCGCCGTCCACCCCGGCCCAAACACCCCCGCCGGCAACGACGACGATGCCGCCGGTGCCAGGGACGTCGCGGTCCGCCCCGCGCTCAGGCTCCCGGTGTAGCTCGGCATGGACGCGTCCGTTGCCGACACCGCGAAATCCCCGGTCAACGGCGCCCATGTACCCGGCCCCACCGGCTGGGTCGCCGCCGCGTCCGCGAACGCGCTCCGCAGAAACTGCACCGTGTGCAACGGCGCGCACAACGTCACCTGAGATGCGTCGAGGAAGCAGGGCTGGATCTGCACCGGACCGTCCGCTCCGCCCGCGCCGGTCACCGTGGACGTGACATCCCAGGTCAACTTGTCGAACAGGTTCGACCCGTTACGGTTCATCGGCCAAGTCGGATGCGTCGCCGTGCCCAGCACCGTCACGTCGGCGGTGGGGATGTTCGTCCACGCCGTGCCCGCGGCCACCCCCTGCCGATACTGGAACGTGACCTTCACCTGCGCGGTCGGCGCCTGGCCCTCCAGGGTGGTGAACCGCTGGGTCCGCGCCCCGCCGGACCCGGCGCACCCCGGAGAAACTCTCCAGACTCAACGTCCCATCCGGATTCACGAACGTCGACGTCGACTCCGTCCGCTCCGACGTGATCTCGATCCGGCGTTTCTCCGCCCGCGCCGTCAACTGCGCCGAAACCAGATCCGGCCGCTCCGCCGGACCCGCCGCAGACGGAGACGCATTCGCGGCCGGCGCCGCCACCGCACGGGACCCGACCGGTACGAAATCCGCCACCGTCACGGCCAACGCCGTGACCAGTAAAACAACCAGCAGCCGGGCATGGAAAAAACGCCACCGGACAGCAGGCACCAGCCGGCACGCCCCCGCGGTGGGCACATCACCCACCCGACCCGCCCGTTGCTATGTGCAAAACCACAACCACCACACAGCAACAATCGATCATCGTCGAGATGTCACCCAACATTCACCCGGACAACACCCACAACCGGATGATCGAAAAGTAGGGGACGAGACACCTCACCCGGTGATCCGCGATCCCCCGGCAGGCTCGGGATCGTCTGACAGCGGTCCCGGGCCGCCCGCCATGTGCACGCCCGCCGTGTGCACATGGGCTCCGCATCTGGTCTGCTGAATGCCGCACGGAGACAGGTGTGATCCGGTCGAATCCCCAAGGAGCCCGGTATGACCGATCTGCTCGGAGACAACCGAGTCGACGCGGTGCGGTACGAGGTGGCCGAAAGCGTCGCCACCATCACGCTGAACCGGCCGGAAAAACGCAACGCGCTCACGCCGGCGATGGTGGACCGCTACGTCGAGCTGATGCGCGAGGCGGACGACGACCCGGCAGTCCGCGCCATCGTGCTGACCGGCGCGGGCAAGGGCTTCTGCGCGGGCGCCGACCTCGCGCTGCTCGCGGAGGGTGAACAGACCCTGCGCACGTTCATACCGGGCACGGCCGCCATCGCGGACGCCGCCGTCCGCACGCGCGTCCCAGTGATCGCCGCGGTCAACGGCGCGGTCGCGGGCATCGGGTTCGGTCTGCTCGTCGGCGCGGATGTTCGCATCGCCAGCCAGGAGTCAATCTTCACTACGGCGTTCGCCCGACTTGGCCTGGTCGCCGAGTACAACACCTCCTGGCTGCTGCAACGACTGCTGGGCCTGCCGAACGCGATGGATCTGTTGCTGTCGGGGCGGACCATCGACGCCGACGAAGCGCATCGCCTTGGCCTGGTACAGCGGGTGGTGCCTGCGGGTACAGCTCTCACCGCAGCCCTCGACTATGCCCGTGACCTGGCACACAACTGTTCACCCAGATCACTCTCCACGATCAAGAGCCAGGTGTACGCCGATGCCGAGCGTTCCCGCGGCGAGGCGCTCGAGGCCAGCGTCCAGCTGATGGGTGAGTCCTTCAGCTGGCCGGACCTCGGCGAGGCCATCCTCGCGCGGCAGGAGAAGCGTCCCCCGAACTTTTCCGCCCCGCCCGCCTCCTGATCTTCAGGCGGGGCAGGGATCTCACGTTTTCCGGCCCGCAGGCCGGGACGTCCTCGCTAAGAGCGTGTGTGAGATCGTCATTCCGGCTGACCGGGCCCAGACGCCCCCTGGCCGCGTTGTCGGCCACACCGAGACAACTCATCCGGTATCGCTTCGGCCTGCCGCCTTGCCAGGGGCGCCTGGACGCGGCTCACTGATCGGAAGCCCGATCTCACACAGGCTCTAAGAGCCGCGACCACTGGCGCCACCCATCGCTCATTGCTCGTCATCCATCACCCACAAAGAGTCATAGAATTGATATGAATACAATTACGAACTAGCCGATGTATGAGGACACGGCAGGCCGAACGGTTCCACCGATGGCGGGGTCGACAATGCTGCTCACAGATCCGCTCACCCTGGGCGGTCGGAACGCGCCGAGCCGGGTGCTGTTCGGTCCGCATGAGACCAATCTGTGCCACGGTCGGGCGTTCTCCCCGCGCTCGGTGGCGTACTACGCCCGGCGGGCGGCCGGTGGCACAGGTGTGATCGTGACGGAGGAGGCCTCCGTCCACCCATCAGACTGGCCGTACGAACGGGCCCCCCTCGCCGCCGACTGCGGCCAGGGCTGGCGGGCGATCGCGGACGCGGTGCACCCGTACGGCACCCTGCTCATCGCCGCGCTGGGGCACTCCGGCGGTCAGGGCAGTTCGGCGTACTCCCAGCGGGAGCTGTGGGCACCGTCGCGAGTACCGGAAGTAAACACCCGCGAAGTGCCGAAGTCGATGGAGCCCGCTGACATCGACGCGGTGGTACGAGGCTTCGCTGGAGCGACCCGCACGGCGCTCGCCGCCGGCTGCGACGGCGTGGAGGTGAACGCCGGTCAGTACAGCCTGGTACGGCAGTTCCTGTCGGGTCTGACGAACACCCGGGAGGACGAGTACGGTGCGGACCGCCTGCGCTTCGCGCGAGAGGTGCTGACCGCCACGCGGGAGGCGGCCGGGGACGCGGTCGTCGGGCTGCGGCTGTCCTGTGACGAGCTGGCGCCGTGGGCGGGAGTGACCCCCGAGGCAGCCGTTGAGATCGTCCGTGCGCTCGCCGGGACCTACGACTACCTGGTGGTGGTCCGTGGGTCGATCTTCACGGTATCGGCGACCCGGCCGGACATGCATGTCGAACCCGGCTTCAACCGCGAGCTCACCGGCTCGATCCGAGCGGCGCTGACCGACGCCGGCCACACGGACGGCAGCAACGGCTCGGCGGATACGGGCGGCCGCGCCGCCGTCCCGGTCATCCTGCAGGGCAGCGTGGTGGACGTCGACATGGCCGAGGCGGCATTGACCGCCGGTGTGGCCGACGCGGTGGAGATGACCCGGGCGCAGATCGCCGACCCGGACCTGGTGGCAACCACACGGGCCGGCCGGCCCCCGCGTCCATGCATTCTGTGCAACCAGGTCTGCCAGGTACGGGACAACCGCAACCCGCTGGTGTCCTGCGTGGGTGAACCGTCGTCCGGCCATGAGACGACCGACCCCCCGGTGGCCGGTCGGGCACGGGAACCCGTTGCGGTGACGGTGATCGGCGGCGGGCCGGCCGGCCTGGAGGCCGCGCGGGTCGCAGCCCTGCGCGGGCATCCGGTGACACTCCTGGAACGTGCCCCCCACCTGGGCGGAGCGGTCGTGGCCGCGGCGGCGGGCGCGGGGCGGTCACGGCTGACCCGTCTCACCGACTGGTTGGCGGCGGAGTGCCACCGGCTCGGTGTGGAGATCCGCACTGGGGTAGACGCGGGCCTCACCGCGGCGGGCCTCACCGCGGCGCCCCCGGCGAGCATCAGCTCTGCCGGCAGAGCGGTCGCGGTCATCGTCGCGGTCGGCGGCCAGGACGGTGACCAGCCCATCCCCGTCAGCGTGCCGCCGACGGAACCCGCGCCCGAGGTGTCACTGGCCGAGGACGGCCCGGCCACGCCGGTTGTGCGCAGTGCGCGGGCGCTGTTGACGGCGGCGGCGGCCGGGGCCGATCCGCTGCCGGTGTCCGGTCCAGTGGTGGTGTGGGATCCGCTCGGCAACGCGACGGGGATCGCGGTCGCCGAGCGGCTCGCCACGGCCGGCCGGGACGTCACCCTGGTCTCGCCGGATCTGGTGGTGGGTACCCAGCTGTCCCGCAGCGGCGATCTCGCCCCGGCGAACGTCCGGTTGCACCAGGCCGGGGTGAAACTGGTGAAACGGACCATATTGACCCAGCTCGAAGGCACCATCCTCTACGGGGACGACGTGTTCTCCGACGCCACAGTGGAGATCGCCTGCGCGGCGCTGGTGACCAACACGGCCGAGCTGCCGCTGCTCGGGCCCGACGAGATAGACGAGCTGGCGGCGGCGTCCGGGACGGTGGTCGGGGACGCGGTCGCTCCCCGGAGCATCTACGAGGCCGTGCTGGAGGGACGCCGGGCCGCGCTCGCCGTCGGCGACGGGGTACCCCGGCCAGCGCCGGCGGGCCAGGCGGATCCGGCCCGGGGAAGCAGGAGTGCCGGTCGATGAGTCGATATCGCCATCTGTTCAGCCCGCTGCGGCTCGGACCGGTCACCGTCGCGAACCGGATCGTGTTCTCGGCGCACCTGACCAACTACGCCGAAGACGGGCTCCCTACCGAGCAGCATGCCGCCTACTACGCGACCCGGGCGGCCGGCGGCACCGGATTGATCATCACCGAGGAGCACTCGGTACACCCGACGGACTGGCCGTACGAGAAGCTGATCCACGGCTTCTCCCGCAACGCGATACCCGGTTACCTGCGTATCACCGAGGCGGTCCACCGGCACGGCGTCCCGATCTTCGCGCAGATCAACCACAACGGCGGGCAGGCATCCGGGATGTTCTCCCGGCTGCCGGTGTGGGCACCGTCGGCCGTGGCGGACCCGCTGTTCCGCGAGGTTCCCAAGGCGGTCAGCCACGCGGAGATCAACGAGATCGTCGCCGGCTACGCGAAGACCGCCGGGCACTGCGCCGAAGGCGGCTTCGACGGGATCGAGCTGCAGTGCTCACACTCGTCGATCGTGCGGGGCTTCCTGTCACCGGCGACGAACCGGCGCACCGACGACTACGGCGGCCCGCTCGCCAACCGGGCCCGGCTGCTGGGCGAGATCGTGCGGGCGGTGCGGGCCGCGATCGGCCCTGGGCTCGCTCTCGGGGTGCGGTTGTGCGGCGACGAACTGATCGAGGGCGGCATCACCCTCGACGAGTGCGTCGCGGTGGCGCGGCTGGTCGAGGCGACCGGTGCCGTCGACTACATCAACACCTCGATCGGGACGGCCACCTCGACGCTCTACATGATCGAAGCTTCGATGGCTGTCCCGCCCGGGTACGCGCTGTTCATCCCGTCGGCGATCCGGGGCGCCGTGGACCTTCCGGTGGTCGGTGTCGGCCGGTTCAAAGACCCGCTGCAGGCTGACCGGGCACTGGCCGACGGGCACTGTGACCTGATCGGGATCGTGCGTGGGCAGATCGCGGACGCGAACTTCGCCCGCCTGGCCCGCGCCGGGGCGACCGACAGCATCCGGCTGTGCCTGTCGTGCAACCAGGAATGCGTCGGACGGATGGGGCTGAACCGCTGGCTCGGCTGTATCGAGAACCCGCTGACCGGCCGGGAGGCGTCGCGGGCCGCCGAGGGCACCGTCGAGCCCGGCCCGGACGGCCGTGACCCGGCCGGCACCCTGATCCTCAGGGCACCGGTGAAGCCGAGGGACGTGCTGGTGGTCGGCGCCGGGCCGGCCGGCATGCAGGCGGCGATCAGCGCCCACCGCGCCGGTCACCGCGTCACCGTGGTGGAGGCGGCCGACGAACCGGGCGGGCAGGTGCGCCTGGCCGCGGTCGTCCCGGGCCGGGCCGAGTTCGCCGACCTCGTCCGCAACCAGCTGGCCGAGCTGCGGGCACTCGGCGTGGCGGTGAAGACCGGCGTCCGGGTGGGCGTCGGCTACGTCCGCGACCACCGCCCCGACGTGGTCGTCGTGGCCACCGGGAGCCGCCCGGCCCGGCCGTGGTGGGCGAACCCCGACGATCTCCGGGTCGCCACTCTGCGGGCCGTCCTCGACGGTTCGGTGTCCCCGACCGGCCGGGTCGTGATCGTGGACGAGATCGGCTTCCACCATGCGCCGTCCGTCGCGGAACTGCTCGCCGACCGTGGCTGCCAGGTCGAGGTCCTCTCCCCGGACATGCAGGTCGGCCAGGGCCTCGGGGTGACGTTGGACAGCGAGGGCTGGAACATCCGGGCGGCGCGCAAAGGCATCACCCAGACCACGGACAGCGTGGTGCTGGGCCTGGACGACACCGGTCTGCAGGTGCTGTTCCACCCGACCGGCGTGACCACGGCCCGTCCCTTCGACCATGTCGTGCTGGCCGTGCCCGAGGAACCCGACGACGATCTCTACCGCACCCTGCGTGACACCGGTGAGGTCGCCGTCCACCGGATCGGGGACTGTGTGGCACCGCGCCGGGCGCACGCCGCCGTGATCGACGGCGACCGGATCGGGAGGAACCTGTAGATGCCCTCCGTCTCAGCCATTTCGGCCGATTCGCGCTCACCCGGTTCGGCGCTCGGTGTCATTGTTGTGCGCCGCGGGGTGCTGCCGGCGGGTGCGGACGAGGTGACCGCGGAGGCGGGCGGGCGGGTACTGCTCGTCGGCGACGGCGTCGCCCGTGCCGCGACCGGCCTGACCGCCGCGACCGAGGTCACCCTGTGGGAGGCGGGCGAGTTCGCGCCGGCGGCATGGTCCGCGGCCCTGGCCACCGGGCTCGACCGCGGCACAGCTGGCAGCAGTCCGATCGACAGCGATTTGATCATTATGCCCGCCTCCCCGGACGGGCGCGACTTCGCCCCGCGGCTCGCCGCGGCTCTCCGACGGCAGCTGGTAGCCAACGCCGTCGCCGTCCGCCCCGGCGAGATCGTGGCCGAACGCTACGACGGCCGGCTTGCCGAGCATGTGCCGGTACGCGGGCCGGTGGTGGCGACTCTGGTGCCGGGCGTCCGCGGTGTCGCGCCGCACCCGGGCGTCCCGCGGACACGGTCGATCGCTCCGGCGCTCCCGCATCCGGATGCGGTGCCCGATGCCGAGGTGCTGGAAGTGCTGGCGGCCGATCCGGCGACGATCGCGCTGACCGAGGCGCCCCGCATCGTCGGCGGCGGGCACGGAATGGGCAGCCGGGAGGCGTTCTCGCAGCTCAGCGACGTGGCCGCGGCCCTCGGCGCGTCGCTGGGCGGCACCCGGGTGGTGGCCGATCTTGGCTGGATCCCCTTCGAGCGCCAGATCGGCACCACCGGGGCGATCGTGGCGCCCCGGCTGTACCTGGCTTTCGGGGTCAGCGGGGCCGTTCAGCACACCAGCGGCCTGGGCAGCCCCGATCACGTGATCTCGGTCAACGTCGACGGGAGCGCGCCGATGATGGCCATGGCCGATCTGGCGATCATCGCGGACGCCCCCACGGTCGTGGCCGAGCTCCGCCGCCGGCTGGCCGGAGCTGCCGAGGCCACCGCCGGCACCAAAGCCATCGGCAGCGGGACCATCAGCAACGGGACCATCAGCGACACGACCGTCGGTCACGGCGAAGGGAGCACATCGTGAGCGGCGCGCCGTCCTCGGATGATCGCTATCCGGATGGGCACCTGGCCGCGCCGCCGCGGCGCCCGGCCACCAGCCCGCTCCCCCCGTCCGCGACCGCGGCAGCGGCAGCGGCAGCACGGCCGGCGAACGCCGGACACGACGCGGATGTGATCGTCGTCGGCGCGGGACCAGCCGGGTCCGCGGCCGCGCTGGTCGCGGCCCGCGCGGGAAAATCGGTACTGCTGCTGGAACGCGGGCCGTTCCCGGGCGCGAAGAACCTCTACGGCGGGGTCGTCTACGGCCGGGTCCTCGATGACCTGGTGCCGGACTGGGCCGAGCAGGCGCCCATCCAACGGTGGGTCACCCGCCGCCAAACCATGATTCTTACTGGCGATCAGGCCCTCGCCATCGACTACCGCAACCAGAAGTGGGGCCGTCCGCCGTACAACGGCGCCACCACGCTGCGCTCCGAGTTCGACGCGTGGTTCGCCGGGCTGGCCGAGAAGGACGGCGCCACGCTCGTCACGTCCACCGTTGCCACCGGACTGCTGCGGGACCCGCTCACCGGGCAGATCACCGGAGTGCGCACCGACCGTCCCGACGGCGACCTGCGGGCACCGCTGGTGATCGCCGCGGACGGAGTCAACTCCTTCCTCGCGAAGGAGGCCGGCCTGTACCCGAAGGCCGGCGCCCACCACTTCACCCTCGGCGCGAAGGAGATCCTCTCCCTGCCGCGCCGGGAGATCGAGGCCCGCTTCGGGGTCCGGGACCGCGACGGCGTGGACATCGAGATCCTCGGCGGTACCGGCGGTGTCGCCGGTGGTGGCTTCGTCTACACCAACCTCGACACGATCGCCGTTGGCGTGGTGCTCTCCGTGACGGACCTCGCCACCTCACGCCAGCGTCCCGAGGAACTCATCGCTGGGCTCAAGGCTCACCCGGCCATCCATCCGCTGGTCGAAGGCGGCGAACTGATCGAGTACGGCGCGCACCTGATCCCCGAGGGTGGTTACGACGCCATGCCGGCGCTGGCCGGCGACGGCCTGCTGGTCGCCGGCGACGCCGCCGCGATGTGCCTGGCCGCGGGGATCTGGCTGGAAGGGGTCAACTTCGCGATCGCGTCGGGTGCGGCGGCCGGCCAGACCGCGGTCGAGGCCCTGGGCGCGGGTGACACCTCCGCGCGCGGGCTCGCCGGCTACCGGCGAAGCCTGGAGTCGTCGTTCGTGCTGGCCGACCACCGGAAGCTGCGCCGCGCGCCGGCACTCGTGCTCGGCGATCGCACGCAGCATCGGTACCCGGACCTGATCTGCGGAATCGTCGAGGACATGTTCACCGTGACGAACCCGCGCCCGAAGCGAGGCCTCATGACGATCGCGCGCGCCCGGCTGCGCGGCAGCGGCGTGCGGCTGCGTGACCTCGCCCGGGACGGGACCGCGGCCCTGCGTACCTTCGGCTGAAGAATGATCGCTTCATCATCCCAGGGAGGCTGTGGCATGAGTACCCGAACCTTCCTTCGCTGGCCGGCCCGCCCGTCGTCCGCGGAGACCCTGTCGTTCGCCGACCGCATGGCGACGGTGCGCTTCGACGTGGCGGACAAGGCGCACATCACCGTCGACTCCACCGTGTGCGAGAAGTGCACCACCAAGGCCTGCGTGACGGCCTGCCCGGCTGACCTGTTCGTGCCGAAGACCGACGGCGGCATCCTGTTCAACTACGAACAGTGCTTCGAGTGCGGGACCTGCTACATGGTCTGCGGCGCGCGGGGCGCGATCCGCTGGAGCTACCCGGAGGGAGGTCATGGTGTCGTCTTCCGCCACGGCTGACCTGGGCGGCCTCCCGGAGCTCCAGAACCTCCAGCTGACGGTGTTGGTGGCGCATTCGCCGCTGGCGGTCGAGGTGGACCCGCTGACCGGCGAGGTCCGCATCGACGACCGGCTGTCGGGCCTGTCCGCCGCCGACCAGGCAGCCTGTGAATGGGCGCTGCGTCTCGGCGACGCCTGGTCGGTGCCGGTACGGGCGCTGACCGTCGGGCCGCCCGCCGCGGACGCCACGTTGCGTGGCGCGCTCGCTGCGGGTGCCGCCACCGCGACCCGGGTCGCCACCGACGCCGACGCCGACGCTGACCC
>NZ_CAKJTO010000120.1:0-13221 GCF_917627405.1 Protofrankia sp. Cj5 | reverse complement strand
TGCTCCCTTAGAGGGTGTTTGATCTCGATATATCCGCTTTATCGATTCATATTCCTCGCTGGATTTAGGTTGATTCGCCTGGTATACGGGGTCCACGGCGGCGATTATTGCGATGTGGACTGTGATCCGTCGTCGGCGTGGCGCGCATAACATCCTGTTTCTAGATCAAAAGGATTTTATAGGGTAGAAACGGCAATTCGCATCCCGTCGCACCGAGTATGAAGCCCATGATTCTTCTCGAACATGCGCAAAACCGGCTCGACGGACTGGAGGACAAAACTGCCGATAGGCCTACAGATCGAGATCAAACGCCCTCTTGCATACCACTCGAAGCGGAACAGCGCGTCGTCGATCTACTCGGTACCCGTCGTCGGCAGGGAGAGCGAACCCGACGACATCGGCCCGGTTCCGGCCGATGTCGTCATGCTGCTCGGGTCGCTCAGCTGATCCTTCCAGGTTCGGACAGCTTCGCAGTCACCGGGACCGAAGGCGGTGCGATCATGTTTTTCGCGCCGCCGACGGCCTTTCAGTCACCAAGGCCGGCTGCTTCGAACGCGATCAGTGACGGGCGGATGGTCGCGGTCGGCCGGCCCTGCGACATGAGCGGATCGAGGGTCTTCAGGCCGTCCCCGGTGTTGAAGATGACGGTCTCGGCATCAGGGTCGAGTAGCCCCTCGCGCAACAGCCGCCGCAGGCAGGCGACGGTGACGCCGCCGGCGGTCTCACCGAAGACGCCCTCGGTGCGGGCGAGCAGCCGGATGCCGTCGACGATCTCGGGGTCGGTGGCGTCGGTGATCGCACCGCCCGTCCGCCGGGCCACGTCAAGCGCGTACGGGCCGTCCGCGGGGTTGCCGATCGACAGCGACTTGGCGATCGTCGACGGTTTCACCGGGGCCACTGTGTCAGCTCCGCGGGCAAAGGCCGCGGCAACCGGATTGCAGCCCGCAGCCTGGGCGCCGAAGACCCGGTACGGCGTCGGTTCCACCAGGCCGAGGCGGCCGAACTCACCGAAGGCCTTGTCAATCTTGGTCAACAGCGACCCGGAGGCGATGGGCACCACGACCTGCTCCGGCAGCCGCCAGCCGAGCTGCTCGGCGACCTCGTAGCCCAGCGTCTTGGAGCCCTCCGCGTAGAAGGGCCGCACATTGACATTGACGAACGCCCACTCGTACTCGCCGGAAAGTTCGCTGCACAAACGGTTGACGTCGTCGTAGTTGCCGTCGATCGCAACCAGGGTGCCGCCGTAGACGGCGGTTGACACGGTCTTGCCGTCCTCGAGGTCATGCGGGATAAGTACTACTGAACGTAGTCCAGCGGAAGCGGCATGTGCTGCCACGGACTGGGCGAGGTTGCCGGTGGAGGCACAGGCGACGGTGGTGAACCCGTGCTCACGGGCGGCTGACAGCGCCACCGAGACGACCCTGTCCTTGAACGAGTGGGTGGGGTTCGCGCTGTCATCTTTGATCCACAACGTTCGGATGCCGAGCTCCTCGGCAAGCCTCGGGGCCGGGCGCAGCGGTGTCCAGCCAGCCCCGAGGGAGACCCGGTGCGCGGGATCGTGGCCGGCGGGAAGGAGGCCGACGTAACGCCACAGGTTGGCGGGACCGGCCTCGATGGAAGCCCGGGTGACGCGGCGCAGCAGGGACTCGTCGTAGGCGATTTCCAGCGGGGCGAAACACTCGACACAGACGTGCGTCGGGGCGAGCGGGGATCTGGCGCCGCAGTGACGGCAGGCCAGGGAGATCGCCGGATTGGCGGCGGATTCCGGATCGATCGTTGCGGGGCGCTCGGGCGCGATGGTCATATGTGAAACTCCTCATCTTCCCCGAGAGCCCATTGCGTCTCAGGACGGAATTAGCACCTGCCGCGCACGGATGCGGGTGGTTGCCGGGGCTTCACTGGGCCGGTCCCTCTGCCCCTCTGGATGAGCCGGATGAAGTTGTCCCCGTACTGTAGACCGAGTGCGGCGTGATGTGCACCGTTGGTTCGAGCGTCGGACGTATGACGGGCGTGACTTCTCGCCCGTCGGTCTGCTGGCGCGGAAGGCGGAAACGATCAGTGTGGTGCTGCCCGCGTTGAACGAGGCCGCCACCGTGGGGCGGATCGTCTCCGCGATCAATCGTGATCTTGTTGTTGCGGTGCCTCTGGTGGACGAGATCATTGTCATCGATCCGGGGTCGGTCGACGAGACCGCGACCGAGGCGGCCGCCGCGGGTGCGGCGGTGATTGCGGAGGAGGAGATCCTCGCCGGTTACGGGCGGATCGCGGGCAAGGGCGAAGCCCTCTGGAAGTCCCTGTACGCGGCCTCCGGGGACATCGTGGTCTTCATCGACGCTGACCTGGAGGACTTCGACGCCCAGGTGGTGACGGGGCTGTTAGGGCCGCTGCTGACCGACGCCGAGGTCTCCTACGTCAAGGCCTCCTATGATCGGCCACTGCTGGGCGGCCTGCTGCCCGGCGGCGGTGGCCGGGTCACCGAGCTGGTCGCGCGGCCCCTGCTCAACATGTACTGGCCGCACCTTGCCGGGCTGATCCAACCGCTTGCGGGAGAGTTCGCCGGTCGCCGTGCCCTCCTGGAGCGGTTGCCGTTCGTCTCCGGCTACGGAGTCGAGTTCGCCCACCTGGTGGACGTCTTCTCCGTCGCGGGCGCGGATGCCATCGCACAGGTCGAGGTCGGGCGAAAGATCCACCGTCATCAGTCCGACGAGGCTCTCGGACGCATGGCAGCCGAGATCATCCAGACGGCGTGGAGTCGGCTCGGTGTCCACAGCCCGGTCCCGGGACAGACGCTGACCCAGTTCCGCCGCTGCGACGGTGGGCTTGAGCCGCATACCCACAGCGTCGCGGTGCATGAGCGTGCCCCGATGATCACAGTTGCGGAGTATGCCGCTCGCCGGACGTCTCGTCGGCGACGTGCCGTAGAAGATCACCCGTCGCCGACGGCGTGAGAAGGTCGCTGACGCCGGGAGCAGGTTACCGGCGGCGTGAGCGGGAGGATATCGCTGATGGGCATCCGGGTCGTGTATACCGATCTTGATGGGACCATGGTCGGGCCGTCCGGGTGCTTCTTCCAGAACGAGGATCACTCCACCACCCTTGATCCGGCGCACGCCCTTATCGGCCTGCACCGGGCGGGCATCGCGCTGGTGCTGGTCAGTGGCCGGACCCGACCGCAGCTTGTCGAGGCCAGCGCGATTTTCGGCGCGGACGGTTTCATAGCCGAACTCGGCGCGATCGTCGGCTGGGACCACGGGCGGGGCAGCCGGATCCTGCGCGGAGCCATGCCTGACGATCTTGACCGGATTCCGGATCCGCTCCTCACCGCGCTGATCGAACGGTATCCGGGGCGTCTGGAGGCGTATCGTCCCTGGGACCCCGGCCGCGAGGTTGACGTCATGCTGCGGGGCAACATCGAGGTGGCCGAGGTGAACGCATGGCTTGTGGCGGAGGGCTTTGACTGGTTGACCATCCGCGACAACGGCATCATCTCGCGGGCCGTCATGCCCACTCTGGATGATGTTCCCCATATTTACCATCTTGTTCCCGAGGGCGTCAGCAAGGGGGCCGCGGTGGCCTTCGACCTGGCCCGTCGCGGGCTCCGGCCGGAGCAGGCGATCGCGATCGGCGATTCCGCCAGCGATCTGGTCATGGCCGGCCAGGTCGGGCGCATGCACCTCGTCGCGAACGCGCTGCGTCACAGCGATCTCGTCGCGTTGCTGCCCGGTTACGACAATGTCGTTGTGGAGGATGGCGGGTTTGGCTCTGGCTGGGCCAGCGCGGTCCGCTCGGCGCTGCCGACCGCGCGGCCTGCCACTATCTGATCCGCCGCCGGCCGCATGAGCGGCCCGGCCGGCTGGTCGGGAATCGTGCCGTCGGCGGCCGTGCTGGCAGCGGCCGGACGGCTGAGCAGGAGGTGGCCGAGAACCGTGAGGAGGAAGAGGACAGCCGCGATCGTGTAGGAGTTCCCGATCAGCAGCTGCCAGCCATGCCAGGAGTACTCGCGGTTATGTTCGTACGGCAGCCACCACATCGGGGCGAGGACGAGCAGGGCGAAGCCGCCGAGTGCGGCGAACCGTCCCCCGCGCGGCCGGGCCGGGCCGGCCAGCCAGGCCAGGGCGGGCAGTGCCCACAGCCAGTGGTGGGTCCAGGAGATCGGCGAGACGAGCAGTCCGGTGATGCCGCACACCGTCCAGCCGAGCAGGGGCTCATGGCGGCGGGTGGCCGCCACCGCCAGTCCGATGCCGGCGACCGCGGTGCTCAGTGTCACGAGCCGAAACCAGGTCTCATCGTGTATGGCATGACCGGCGAGCCGGGTCGCGACCCCGGCCAGCGACTGGTTGCCCGCGTACGCGACCCCACCGACGTGGGACGGGTCGAGTGCCAGCCGGGTCCAGAAACGCGCCGAGTCAGTGGGTGTGGCCAGGGCCGCGAGCGCGGAGCAGGCGCTGAAGGAGAGCGCGGCCCAGCCCGCGTCCCGGCGTCTTCCCGTGCAGAGGAGGTAGGGAATGAAGATCAGTGGGGTGAGCTTCACCGCCCCGGCGATACCGATCAGTATGCCCGCGGGCAGTGGCCCGGATCTGCGGCGCAGGTCGATAATGATCAACAGCATGAGTGGAATGTTGATCTGGCCATAGGCGAGGTTGCTGCGGATCGGCTCGGTGGCCAGTACGCCCGCGGCCAATACCGCCAACGGCAGCGGGCGGGACGTGAGCAGGCCGGTCCGGGCCACGGCGAGCACCTGGCGGGTCAGCGCAGCCAGGCACGCCAGCAGGGTGACTGCCCAGATGAGCTGGGCCGCCGGTTTCGGCAGGACCGCGAGCGGACCGAAGAGCAACGCGGCGAACGGCGGATAGGTGAAGGGCAGGCCGGTGCCCGGCATGATCTGGTCGTACAAGGGCAGCCCGTGCAGGAACGCGTCGCCGCCCAGCCGGTACACTGCCAGATCGATCCGGGTTCCGAGGGCGAGCAGCGCGAGCAGACCGAGCAGGCTGGCTCCGAGCAGGATCGTGGCCATGTTCGGGCGCGCGCGCATGCTGTCCCCCTTTCCCGTGTTCGTCCGTCCTGACCGGATCCTGACTGACCCCCGCGGCCGCGAGCAGCCGTGGGGGTCAGCGCTTGAGAGCCGTCGTGGACCACCCCTCCCGCCGTCGGGTGAGGATGACCACAGAGATCAGAACAAGGCCGAGAGTGCTGATGGCGATGAACGGTGCCTGGCGCTGCAGCCACGGCGTGGCGCCGGGCAGGTCGGCAAACAGAAGTTCGCAGTGCGGAAGGGCGAGAAACGCGCCGACCGCCGACACCGCGCCGAGCGCGCTGGTGCGGGCCCGGTCAGCGGCCATCGCGAGTGGTATGAGCCCCCAGGCCAGGTACCACGGGTAGAGGACGGGACCGAGAATCGCCAGCGTCAGCAGGCCCCAGCCGACAGTGGCGGTGAGGTCCCGCCCGCGGATGGTCGCCAGCAGCCGCAGCATCACCCCGGCGGTGAGCACGATGCCGGCGGTTCGGGTCAGGTTCAGCGCCTGGGAAAAATTGATCTTCATGCTGGTGACGTTGTTCAGTTTTGTGAGAGCGTCGGCGAGGCCGACAGTCGGTGCGTACAGGGTGAGTCCAGCGGCAGGCGTAGCCGCTGAACGTAACCAGCCTAGTCCGTCTGGAATCAATACCACGAAGAGCAGCCCGGATGCGCTGACAACACCGGCGTCCCGCGCCAGCGGCCGCAGCCGCGCCCACAGCCGTGAACGCGCACTAAGAGCGCCCGAGGATAGGACTGTCCGGCTCGCGGCTCCCCGCATCCCGCCCGGCCGCGTTGTCGTCAGTCGGCGCCCAGCACCAGGGCGCCTTCCTCCTCCGCCTTGCCGGACCGGGCGCGGATAAGCCGCTCGCTGATCGAACGCCCTATCCTCGGGCGCTCTAAGCGGAGGGGAGCCCGCTGCCGGGGCCCCGGCGTGCCACACGGCCACGGCCACGATCGCGAACACCGCCGGCCACTTCACCGCGGTGGCCGCGGTGAGCAGGACCATGGCCGGTATCGGGCGTCCCGCTCGGGCAGCCAGCAGGCCCGCCGCAAGCAGCGCCATCATGATTGCTTCAAGATGGATGGCGCCGAGGAGCTGCAGGATCACGACCGGGTTCCCGGCGGTCGCGAGGGCCAGCGGCCGCTGCCGCGGGTCGGCGGCCCAGGTTACGCATCCCACGATCACAATGGTGCCCGCGAGCGCGACGAGCCGCAGGATGAGGACCGTTCCCAGGACGCTCCCGCCGGACAGCGCATAGGCGGCCTTCAGCAGGGCGAGCGCCAGGGGGCCATAGGGAGCCCGGGACATCCGCCAGACCGGGTCGCTCGCAAGCAGGCTGGGCTGGTGGCCCAGGATGGCCGGGCCGTCCCGGTATGGGTTGAGATCGGCGGTGAGCATGGCTCCGTGCGCTACGTAGCTGTAGACGTCCAGGCTCAGGACTGGCGGGCCCACGGCGACGGGCAGACACCAGACGGCGATGATGATCCCGGCCTGGCTGAGCGAGACCGACCCCCTGCTGGCCAGCAGGCGCAGCTGCAGCCAGGCGACGACGACGAGCGTAACCCCAACGATCATAAAGGCGGGCAGTGCTGAGGCACGGTCAAGCCGTACCGGGACAAGTAGCCCGAACCATTCGGTGGGCAGTTCGACTCCAGCGCGCAGCGCGAGCCGCCCCGCCGTGCCGACCACCAGGCATGTGCCGGCAAGCCCGAGCAGGCCGGGCAGGAAGAGGCTGGACAGGAGGAACTTGCTGAGGGCGCTGGGAGCAGACCAGGTGGGCTCGGCCAGCTTCGGGTGGCTGGAGCCTTTGCCGGGGCAGGTGGTCGGGACGTCACCGCCCCGCGGCATGATGCCCGCGAGGGGAGCGCCGGGCCTCGCCGCTGTCATCCGTTCGAGTGCATGGCAGGGCATACGAGACAATCGTAGCTATTTGACATTTTTATATTAATTCCGTCAAAAGTAGGTCAACCCCGAGTTGCCGGCCGGCGATGCTGTCATGCGGTGCTGTTGTCATATGACGCTCTTGTCAACCGATGTTGACAGTGGGTCACATATCATATCATATGATGAACTATTACGTTATTCGCTGCGGCGTGATCGGGGCGGGCCGGGCTGCTGAAGATCTTCGAGGCATGCCCTAGTCTCCGTATGTGTGCCGTGCTACAGGGGTTGACGAACCGGCGTGTTCCGCGGCTGTCGGGACGGCCCGTGTGCTCGTCGCGTCCAACCGTGGGCCGGTGGCGTTCAGCGCGGACGATGACGGGTCCTTGATCGCGCGTCGTGGCGGTGGTGGGCTGGTCAGCGGTCTGCACGCGGTCGTGGGCGAGGATGCCGCGTCCGGCGGCGGGGATACCGCTGGGGATACCGCCGGTGGCAGCGGGCTGGTGTGGGTGTGCGCGGCGCTGAGCGAAGCCGACCGGCGGGCCACCCGGCTGGCCCCGGACGGCCGGCTCGATCTCGCTGGCCACGACACCGGCGGCACCGCGGTGTGCATGCTCGATGTGGACCGGGTCGTGTTCGAGCGGGCGTACAACGCGGTCGCCAACCGTACGCTCTGGTTCATCCTGCATCTTCTGTACGCCCCGGCCTCCCAGCCGTCCTTCGGGTCGGTGTTCCAGCAGGACTGGCTGGCGTACGAGAGCTACAACACGATGTTCGCCGAGGCGCTGGCGCGTGAGGCGGCGCCTGGCGCGGCCGTACTGATCCAGGACTACCATCTGACCCTCGCGCCCGCGCAGCTGCGTCGGCTGCGGCCGGATCTACGGATTGCCCATTTCAGCCACACCCCGTGGCCGCCACCCGAGTACTTCCGGATGTTGCCGGACAGGGTCGCCAGCGCGGTCGTCGAAGGCCTGCTCGGCGCTGATCATCTTGGTTTTCTGACCGCCGCGTGGGCCGAGGCGTTCTGCCGCTGTGCCCAGGCAACGCTCGGCGTTGACATCGCCGTTGACCGGGCTGCCGAGATCGACCGTGGTGACAGCGCGGGCCGTGGTGACAGCGCGGGCCGTGGTGACAGCGCGGGCCGTGGTGACAGCGCGGGCCAGGGCGACAGTGCGGGCCAGACCGGTGGAATGACCGATGGCACCGGCCAGCCGCGGCTGCGCTACCGCGGTCGGGCCGTCCGGATCGGTGTCCACCCGCTCGGAGTCGACAGCGCCGCTCTGGTACGGCGCGCCCGCGGGCATGATGTCGCGGCCCGCGCCGCCGAGATGCGGGAACTGACCGCGGGCCGTCGGGTGATCGTGCGGGTGGATCGGACCGAGCTGTCGAAGAACATCGTCCGCGGGCTGGAAGCGTACCGGGAACTGCTGCGTGAACATCCATGCTGGCATGGCCAGGTGACGCACATCGTCTGTGCCTACCCGTCACGTCACGATCTTCCTGAGTACCGCGAGTACACGGCTGCCGTACAGCGGATCGTGGAGGAGATCGAGGACGAGTTCGCGACCGCTTCGTGGTCGCCGGTCCGGCTCGAGGTCAACGACGACTACCCGCGGTCACTGGCTGCCTTGTCACTCGCTGATGTCCTGGTGGTGAATCCAATCCGGGATGGTATGAACCTGGTCGCGAAGGAAGGCGCGGTGCTGTCGAGGTCCGGAGCCGCGCTGGTTCTCTCCCGCGAGGCGGGAGCCTGCGCGGAGATGGCAGCCGACGCGCTGGTGGTGAATCCCTTCGACGTGGGTGAGACCGCCGCAGCCATCCACACCGCGCTGCTGATGACCGCTGACGAGCGCCGCCACCGATGCGAGCGGCTCGCCGCCGTCGCCGGCCGGCTTCCCCCGCGCAGGTGGTTTCGCGACCAGCTCGACGCCCTACTCGCCTGACAGGCGGGAAAGCTCCGCGAACAGGCTCTCAGGAGAGGCGGTCGGCAAGGAGGCGCAGCAGCGCGACCACTCCCTCCGGGCCCGGAACGACGAGATCTGCCTGTTCCCGCAACCGGGCTGGCACCTCCGGGCCGTCGCTGCACACGGTCAGCCCCGGAATACCGGTGGCCCGCAGCTCGTCGACCACGTCGAAGGCTGGCAGATCGCCGAGGTCGTCACCGGCGAACAACACCGAGCGGGCACCCAGCTCCGTCACCCGGTCGCGTAGCGTGCGGCCTTTGTCGTGGCCGGGCGGACGCAGCTCCAGAACCCGTTTGCCGGGCGCAGCCTCCAGCCCGTGGTCTTTGGCAAGGCTGGTCAGCGCGGGTGTGAGAGCCGCCAGCGAGGCGTCCGGGTCAGAGGTGCGGCGTACGTGCACGACGAGCGCGTGCCCCTTGTCCTCTACGACAGTGCCGGCCGGGGCGTCCTCAAGCAGCCGCGGCAGGGCGGCCCTGACGGCCGTGACCCCGGGTAGTGGGTCGGGGCTTGTGATCTGATTGGTAGCGGCGTCCCAGCGTTCCAGCCCGTACTGGCCGAGGATGACCATCGAGTCGAGCCCCGGTTCTTCGCTGAACCGGGCGAGTTCGAGCAGCGCGCTGACCGGCCGTCCGGTGATGATGGCGACCGATCCGACCTGCTGGGCTATCCGTGCCAGCGCGGCCAGAGCACCCGGTGCCGGAACAGCGTCCGACGGGCGGGCGACGATCGGCGCGAGAGTGCCGTCGTAGTCCAGCGAGATCAGCGCGTGGCGTGGGTCGGTGAGGAGGGCCGCGAGCCCCGCGCCGCCGGCCAGCGTCCGCGGCGCTGTGGCGATCGGGCCGGAACCGGATGTGGAAGTCATGAGGTCAGGTCCGTCACTTGTTCTCTCAGGGCCTCCGGTCGCGCGTGAAAACCCATGGTCGCGCGGCCTTCAGCCAGCTTGTTCGCGCAGGGCCGCCGACGTCGCGTACAGCAGGGTGATGATCACGCGACCGTTGGCGGGTCTAGGGTGCGGTTGGCGAAAAATCCTTGGTTATGACAAGGATGAGTGGATCATCCGCGATGAAGTTCTTGTTCTTCGGTTTCGCCTGCTTCACGTCCGGGATGAGGTCCAGCACGGTCTGGGCCGCGTCCAGCTGCCCTTCGTCGTAGAACACGGTCGGGATCTCGACGTTGTATGTCGACTGGTAGTTGCCGGTCCGCGTCACTGTGAAGCCGGCGGCCTCCAGCCGTGCTCGGGCGGCCTCCGCCAGCCCCTTCTCCCTGGAGTTGTTCAGAATCACGATCGGGGCGAAAACGTGTTGCGGCGTGCTGGCCGGGGCGGTCGCGGCAGCGGGTGGCTGGGATATGACTTTTGGCGATGGTTGGGTGCCCGCCGCGGCTGGCGGCGAGGCTACCGCCCTGGTCATCGCGGTCCCGGCGGCAGCGGTGGCAGACGGCCCGCTCATCACCGGCGGATGTGTGGAGGTGGCCGCTGCCGCCGCCACGCGAGATTTCTCCGCGGTCGGGTCATTCACCAAGTTGACGACGAGAATGCAGCCGAGTACGGCCAGCACGGCGATGCTGCCGGCCGCGATGGTGTGCAGCCGATCACCGCGACGCAGTCGGGGCGGCCGTGGCGGGCTGGGCGACGCGACAGTGGTATCGGTCATGACGAATGCTCACATCTCAGCGGGGTCGAGGCGGGCGGTACCGCCGGCGCGCGCCCGTCGGCGTGTCGCTCGCAACCTGCGTAGCCGCTTGACCAACATGGGGTCGGTGACGAGGGCGGCGGGGGAGTCGATCAGAGCGTTCAGTATCTGGTAGTAGCGGGTTGCCGAGATTGCGAACTCGGCGCGGATCGCGGTCTCCTTGGCGCCCGCGTAGCGCCACCAGTGCCGCTCGAATTCCAGGACCCGCCGCTGTCGATCGCTCAAAGCGGATACCGCATCGCGTTCAGTGTTCGACTGTGCGGTGCGACTGAACGCCGGTGAGTCGCCGCAACCCCCGGCCTCGGTGGCTCGCGGGCCGCTGGCCTGCGGCTCAGCGCCCTGCGGCTCAGCGCCCTGCGGCTCAGCGCCCTGCGGCTCGCTGGTCCGCAGTTCGACGGGATGCGGCGGCGGGCCGAAGGTTCCGGCCTCCATTGCCAGGACGTGGGCGGCTTCCACGGCGATGGCCTCCTCCAGACGGGACGGGATCCGCGAATCACAGGGTTGTGGTTCGCCGCCCACTATTTCAGAGGATGGGTCCGACAACTTCGGCCGAGCCGGCCGACACGCGGGATCAACCGGCCGACACGCGGGATCAGATCACTGATGGCTCGCTGTTGAGCATGCCGGCGACGCTTCCTACTCTCGGGGAGTGCCCCGTCGCTTCGTCCGTACCACCGAGGACTTCGAGTGCCTCGTCTGCGGGACACCGGTCCGCGGGAACGGTTACACCAACCACTGCCCGTGCTGCCTGTGGTCTCGGCATGTGGATGTCAACCCCGGTGACCGGGCGGCGGAGTGCCGCGGCGCGATGCGCCCGGTCGCGGTGGAGACCGGTCCGCATGACATCGTCCTGACTCACCGCTGTGAGACGTGCGGTCACCAACGACGGAACAGGACATCCCCGGCGGACGACATCGATATGATCATCGAAGTATCAGCGGCGGGCTGGGACGGGGCTGGCATCCCCATCCCGCCCGGTGCCCGTGAGGAGGTTGACGGAGGTGTGCGGGGCAGCGCTGTCAGGGGTAGAGACCGCGGGTCCGGTGCGCGTCGGCGACCCGGGCGACCCCGATGATGTGCGCGGCGGTGCGCAGACTCACGTCACGTTCCGTCGCTAGCCGCGAAACCTCCCCATACGCGCGGTTCATGATGTCGCGCAGCCGGTCGCTGACCTCGTCCTCGGTCCAGAAGTAGGCCTGAATGTCCTGAACCCACTCGAAGTAGGAGACGGCGACGCCACCGCCGTTGGCGAGGATGTCCGGGACGACCACGACCGCGTTGCCGTCGAGGATCGGATCAGCGTTCGCGGATATCGGGCCGTTCGCGCCTTCTACGATTATCCGTGCCTTGACCCGGTCGGCGTTCGCGGCGGTGATGACTCCTTCCAGCGCCGCGGGCACTAACAGATCGACGTCCAGCTCGAGCAGCTCGGCATTGGTGATCGTGTCGGTTCCGGGGTATCCCACGACCGTGTCCGCGCCGCGCTGGACGCGGCGGACGAGCGCGGCCGGATTGAGCCCCTGCGGATTGTACACGCCCCCCTTGACATCGGACACCGCGACGACCCGGCAGCCGGCGTCGTGGAGGTACTGCGCCGCAAGCGCGCCGACCTTACCGAACCCCTGGACCGCGACAGTAACGTCGTACGGGTCGAGGCCGTGTTCGGCCAGCGCGGCGAAAGCCGCCAGCTGGACGCCACGGCTCGTCGCGCCGGCCCGCCCGGCTGATCCGCCGATCGACAACGGCTTACCAGTGACGACTCCGGGCGCGGTGTAGCCGGTGTGCGTCGAGTAGGTATCCATGATCCATGCCATGGTCTGCTCGTCGGTGCCCACGTCCGGCGCGGGGATGTCCTTCTCCGGCCCGATGAGCGGGACGAGCTCGGCCGCGTAGCGGCGGGTCATGCGCTCCCGCTCGGCCAGGGACAGCAGTTTCGGGTCGACGGCGATGCCGCCTTTGGCACCGCCGTAGGGGATGCCCATCAACGCGCATTTCCACGTCATCCACATGGCCAGGGCCTTGACCTCGTCAAGGTCGGTGGACGGATGGAAGCGGATCCCCCCCTTGGCCGGTCCGCGGGCCAGGTTGTGCTGGACCCGGTAGCCGGTAAGGACAAGCAACTGGCCATCGTCGCGCATCAGGGGGACGCTGACTGTGATCGAGCGACGCGGAGTCCGGAGCAGATCGTGCAGGCCGTCATCGAGGCCGAGGTGGCGGGCGGCGTTCTCCAACTGGATCTGTGCCGTGTCCCATGCAGACGGAGACCCGAGCATTCAGACACCTCCTTGTGTCGTGCGCGGTCCCCGCTGACCGCGCCGAGCGCCGGACCGGCAAGCCTCCCGGGCCGCGAGGCCACCGTTGCGCGTTCACCGGTGGCCAGGCGTCAGGCCCTGGATTGTAGATCCCGGCCTTCGTGACCTGTGGCGGTTGTCAGTCTGATCGCCAGGGCGATCCGTGCGGCGGTCGTGGGCCGCGGTCCCTCCGGGTGTACATCGCGTTAGGTTACGCAGAGTACTCGGCTGCTGGACGATGTGTCGCAGCAAGGTTGACCAAGGCCCCTCCGATGTACGACGGAAATCCTACCGGTGCCGATAAAGTGGCTGGAAAGTGGTCGGTTATACCAACATGGTTGCAATGTGTTGCTGATCGAAAGCTCTCGGGTGGTGTTGGGGT
>NZ_CAKJTO010000119.1:0-13691 GCF_917627405.1 Protofrankia sp. Cj5 | reverse complement strand
TTCGCCGGGCTGGGCGGTGGGAGCAGGATTCCGGTGTTCGCGTTGAGACCACCGTCGCAGGGCAGCGTGGCACCGGTGATGTACGACGCCGCGGGCGAGGCCAGAAACCAGACGACCTCCGCCTGTTCTCGGGGGCTCGCCCACCGTTGCATCGGGATTCGTCTGGTGACGTCCGCCGCGAGTTCCGGGTTGGCGAGGGCACCAGCGGTCATCGCGGTTACCGTGCCGCCGGGCGCGAGAGTGTTGATTCTGATGCCGTGGGCGGCGTAGTCGATCGCGGTTGCGCGAACAAGGTTGATCGCCGCGGCCTTGGACGCGTTGTAGGCCCAGTTGCCCGGCTCCCCGCGCAGGCCGGCAACGGACGCGGTGACGACGATCGCGCCACCGCCCGCGGCACGCAGGGCCGGTGCGGCGGCGCGTATTCCCAGCGCCACTCCCCGCACGTTGACGGCTAGTATTCGGTCGAATCGCTCGATGGCACCCGCCGCCTCCAACGGAGGCGTCCCGCCGATTCCGGCGTTGAGCACGGCCACGTCCAGCCGGCCGAAGTGGTCGGCGGCCAGTCGCACCATCGCCGTGTTGGTCGTCTCGGCGGCTATGTCGCCGGTGAGCGTCACAACTCCTGTTATCGCGGCCAGTTCGGCCAGCCCATTCTCGGCCAGGTCGACGGCGACAACCTTGAATCCTCGCTCAGCGAAAAGTTCCACACACGCGCGTCCGATTCCGGATGCGGCACCGGTGACAACCACCACTGGAGTGACCATGCTGTCTCCCTGCTGGTCGACATTCAGGATTGCTCGATGTTCTGTTGGCGCCGCGAGGTGCGGGAAGACGCCCGGAGAAGATGACGCGCAGGACGGACACGGGCTGTGGGTGGAACGCCTAAGCAGCCCGGCGAAGGTGCCAGAGCTGCTCGCCCACAGGTCATAACCCGACCTGCCGTCACCCGGACCAGCCCGCCGAGGACCGAAACCAAAAAATCTTACCGATAGCGATCATGTTGTTGAACGCTACGCTATTATGCGTAGCGTAAACTGTCAATTGTTCACCGGCGTAGTGAACTTTGTCGCCTTCGGTCCACCGATCGGTGCTCGGCGTCCCGCCTCAGCCCCTCACACAGCGTGGGCCAGCAGCTCCGCTCCTTGATCCACGCCCCTATTGCCGGGCGCTCTAGGAGCGTTTGGCGATGGATGGGAGTGACGCGGCGAGGTGCGTGCCCTGTCATTCAAAGGTGGCCGCGGCCTCCCGCAGGGTGCGGATCACCGTTTCTGGATCGTACGGTGCGGGCGGACCGGGGGTGTACGTCACCGAGCGCAGGGCACCGGTGTAGCGGAAGGTGCGGTGCCGCTCGTACACCGGCCAGGACACCGGGGACTTGCGGTCGACACCGACACTGATGCCCTGCAGCGGCGCCATGCCGATCAGCTGGTGGACGCCGTCCAGCCGGCCGGTCGCGATGCCGTCGACCGAAATCCGCCAGTCCCAGCGCAGGTCCGGCACGGCCAGGGCGGAGACGACGACGGTGTGCCGCCCGGCGGTGAGCGGTCCGGCGTCGGCCTCGAACAGCGTGCCGTACTCGTTGTAGGCGAGGCGCAGACGGCCGTCCTCCACATACACGCTGTAGCCACCACCCTGGTCGCCGTGTGAGACGAACACCCCTTGGTCGTCGGCGCGGTGCTCCGCCAGCTCGATCGTGATGTCGAAGGAGCGGAAGGCAATGAGCTTCGACGACCGGTAGCGTTCCAGCTCCGGCGTGCCAGCCAGCAGAGTCAGCGGCCGTCGCAGTAGTTCCTCCGCCGGGTTGCGGACGGCCAGCGCGCCGCTGCCGTCCAGCAGCGGGAAGACACCGTTACGCCAGGCTGCGTCCTCCCAGGCGGCGGCAAGCTCTTTGACGATCTTCGGCTGTTCGGCGGACAGGTCGTCGATCTCGGTTGGGTCCCGGTGGATGTCGTAGAGTGCCCACTCGCCGTCGTCGTACGGGGTGCCGGGCTGGTGCAGCGTGACCAGCTTCCAGCCGCCGCGGTAGTAGCTGCGGTTGCCGATCATCTCGCAGTACTGCTCATGATGGGTGCTCGGCGCGGTCGGGTCAGCGAGTATGGCGGCGAAGCTGAACCCGTCGGGTTCCTGGAGTGCCACGCCGTTCCGCATCGTCGGGCGTTCCGCTCCGGCAAGTTCCAGCAGGGTCGGCGCGATGTCGGTGACGTACTGGTAGTGCGGACGGATGCCGGTGTCGCCGTCGGGCCGGCGCAGCCCGGCCGGCCAGGAGATGACGAACGGTACCCGCACCCCGCCGGCGTACGTCTGGCTCTTGTACAACCGGAACGGTGTGTTGGACGCCATGCCCCAGCCGCGCGGGTAGTGCACCAGGCTGCGCGGGCCGCCGATCAGCTCCGGCTCGCGCTCGACGTCGGGGTTCCAGTCGGACGGGAGCGCGGGGTGCTGGACGAAACGTTTGAAATAGCTGCGGGTGCCCTGCGCGCCGCCTTCGCCGGTACCGCCGTTGTCCGAGGTGAACACGATGACGGTGTTGTCCAGCTCACCGAGGTCCGCCACGGTCGCAAGCAGCCGGCCGAGGTTCTGGTCGATGTTGTCGACCATCGCGGCGTAGACCTCCATGTACCGGGCGTACAGCGCCTGCTGGTCCGCTGTGAGCTCGCCCCAGGCGTCGACCTCAAAGCCGGCCTCGAAGTTGCGCCGCGGTAGCCGGGTGCCCGCGGGGAACAGACTGTCCGCGAGCTGCCTGGCGAAACGGGCGTCGCGCAGTGCGTCCCAGCCGTCGTCGTAGCGGCCCCGGTACCGCTCGATGTCGGCGGCCTTCGCCTGCAGCGGCCCGTGAACGGCGTTGTGCGCGACGTAGAGGAAGAACGGCTTGTCCGCGTCGTGCGCGCGCAGCGCCTTGACCATCGAGATCGCCTGGTCGGTGATGTCATCGGTGTAGTAGTAGCTGTCGGGCAGCTCGTCGACGTCCAGCGGGCTGTTGTCCCGGACCAGCTGGTGCGGGTGGAACAGACTGGTGAGGCCTTCCAGCACTCCGTAGTACTGGTCGAAGCCCTTGCTCAGCGGCCAGTTGCGACGGTCGTCAGCCGCGTTGGACGCCGAGTCGCGCGCCAGATGCCACTTGCCGACGGCGTAGGTGGCGTACCCGGCGTCGTGCAGCAGCTCTGCCAGGGTGGGGATGTCGTCGGCGATCTCCATGCCGTAGCCGGGGAAACCGGGGTCGGCGTTGGCCACCATCGAATACCCCACCCGGTGCGCGTTGAGGCCGGTCAGCAGCGATGCACGGGCGGGTGAGCACAGCGGCATGGTGTGGTAGTTCGTCAGGCGGAGGCCGCGTTCAGCGAGCAGGTCAAGCGTCGGCGTGGCGATCTCCGAGCCGAACGGGCCGATGTCGCTGTAACCCATGTCGTCGACGAGCAGCACGATGATGTTGGGCGCGTTCCTGTCCGCGCGGTGACGGGCTGGCCAGGCAGGCTCCGACGCGGCAAAGGTGCTGCCGACCAGGCCTTCGAATCCCGCGTACGGGTCGCGCCGGTGGGCCGTGGACGCGGCGCGTGGGACGGAGTCGTGTTCGCGGGCCACGGGCTTTTCCTCGTCAAAGGTGGAATGGTCAAGGATGGGGATGGCCGCCGTCAGCTGGCCGCGCTGTTGGTCACTCATCTGGTCCCGATCATCGGCGGTGCGGTGGCCTGGTATTCGGTCGTGGTGTTCGTGGTGTTCGTGGTGTCAGGCGTCAGGCGTGACTCGCCAGCGTGACAACCGCCGTTCAACGGCTAGGAGCAGGTGGTTGATGCCGAGCCCGATCACGGAGATCGTGATGATCCCGGCGTACATCTCCTCGATGGCGAAGTTGGACTGCGCATAATTGATCAGATAGCCGAGCCCGGCCTTGGCGCCGACCAGCTCAGCGGCTATCAGCACCACGATCGCGAAGGACCCGGCGAGGCGGATGCCGGTGAAGACCGTCGGCACGGCGGCGGGAAGGATGACCTTCTGGAACAGCCGCGGTGACGACAGGCCCATCGACCGCGCAGACTTGATCAATAGCGGGTCGACATTTTGGACACCACTGATGGTGTTCAACAGGATCGGCCAGACGCAGGCGTAGGTGACAATTCCGATCTTTGATGCCTCGCCCAGGCCGAGAATCAGCACGAACACCGGTAGGAGGGCGAGCGCCGCGGTGTTGCGGAACAATTCCAGCAATGGGCTCAGGACCTCCGCCACCGTCCGGAACCAACCGATCAGCAGGCCCAGCGGCAGCGCGATCGCGACGGCGAGTGCGAAACCAGCACCGGTGCGTTGCAGGCTGGCCTGGGTGTGCACCCAGAGGTCACCGCTGTTGAACAGCGCCCACCATTCTTTGATCACTTCCGAGAACGGCGGTAGGAACACCCGGTCGACAACCCCCCAGCGGGGCAGCAGCTCCCACGCGGCCAGCAGGGCGATGATTGCCGCGGTGCGGCGCAGAACGGCGGACGCGACCCGCAGCGGCGCGACCCCCCATCGCCGACCGCGCTGCCTGGAGAGCTCATCGGGGTCGATCGAACCGTCGGTCGCGGTCGCGGTCACGGTCACGGTCACGGTCGAACCGATGATCTCATCGATGGTTGCCGACACCGGTCACCTCTTTCCGGTCATGCTCGTTCGTCCCAGCCGCTTCGTGATCGCCGTCGACCCGGCGTTCGGCCTGCTGTGCCTTGGCGACCTCGTCGTGGAGCAGCTCCCAGAGCAGGTGCCGGTAGCGCACGAACTCCGGGTCGGAGCGGGGGTCGCCGCTGTCATCGCTGATGGAAGGGACGTCAACGATCTGTTTGATCCGGCCGGGTCGCGACGTCATCACGGCGACCCGCTGACCGAGATACACGGCCTCGTCGATCGAGTGCGTAATGAAAAGGATCGTCTTGCGCGTCTGCGCCCAGATCCGCAGCAGTTCGTCCTGCAGCGTTTCGCGGGTCTGCGCATCGAGCGCGGCGAACGGCTCGTCCATGAGCAGAACCGCCGGATCGTAGGCGAGGCTGCGTGCGATCGCCACCCGCTGCTTCATGCCGCCGGACAGCTCATGGGGATAGCGGCGTTCGAATCCGGTGAGACCGACCAGGTCCAGATACGACTTCGCCCGGACGGAACGTTCGGACCTCGGTACACGCTTGGCCTCAAGGCCGAACTCGATGTTCCCGAGCGCGGTCCGCCACGGGAACAGCGCATACTGTTGGAAGACGATCCCGCGGTCGAGACCCGGGCCCGAGACCGGAGCCCCGTCGACCAGGATGCGTCCACCGCTGGGTCTGGTCAGTCCACCGAGCAGGTCGAGCAGGGTGGACTTACCGCAGCCGCTCGGCCCGACCAAAACGAGGAATTCTCCACTGCGGATGTCCAGGTCCACGCCGGAGACCGCGGTGAAGCCAGTGGTCGTGCCATGCGATCCCGCGTCGGCCCGGACAGTAAACTTCTTCGTGACGTGCTGGAATTCGATCGTAGTCATGTGCATTCATCCTCACCGCGGTGGCAGGTGGTTCCCGGCCCGGTGTACCGGGAACCACCTGCCGCCCGCCGGGGTTGGAACGTGTTTGCGAAGGAATGTTCGATCAGCGAGCCGGAGCGGACATCTCAAACACGTTCTCAGGAGCCGGTGGCAGGTCGGAACGGATTGAACTCGTTGGTGTAGAGCTCGGTGAGCACGACGTCTTTCTTCAGCTCGCCGCGCCCCCGCAGAAAGTCGATCCAGCGGGTGAAGTCCGTGTCCTGGATGAGTCCGCCCTGCCCGGCCACCCCGTAGCTCTTCCAGAACTTGATCGCGGTTTTGTCCTCCTGGCGGCCCCGTTTGTCGATGATCTGCTCGAATCGGGCGACCACCTCCGCACGGGGTGTCGTCTTCGCCCATTCCAGCGCTCTGGCGACACCATCGACAAACTGCTTCGTGGTCCTGGGGTTCTTCGCGATGAAATCCTTCCGCAATACCACGGTGCCCGCGGAGAACGTCCCGTAGAGCGCGAAGTCGCTGAACAGCGGGTGGATCCCTCCTCGCTCCAGCGCCTTGTCCCGCAGAATTCCGCCGAGTGCGGCGACGTCGATCTGCCCAGCGCGCAGGGCCTGCTCGGTGTTGACCGGCGGAACCACGGTGGGAACGACCTGTTTGACCTCGTCGGCGCTGAGGCCCTGCTGCCTGAGGTAGGTGTCCAGGACGGCCTCAAGATGCGCGCCGAGCGTGTTCATGCCGATCTTCTTGCCGATCAGGTCCTTTGCGGAGGTGATCGGGCTTCCGTCACGCACGTAATAGCCGATGTAGGAGTCCTTGTCGACACCGTAGTAGCTGATCACTGCTTTGATCGGGGCGCCGGCGGCTACCAGCTTGATGACGGCACCGTTGAACGCACCGCCGAAGTCGGTGTCACCCGTGGCGGCGGCCTGGATGTCCTGCGGTCCGCTGATGGTGTTGCCGATCCACTTGAGTGTGATCGGGCCGAGGTAGCCGAGGTCCGCGGCAAGTTCGGCGGGGGTGACCTGGCCGACCGAGCCCTGGTAGCGCAGTTCGGTCTGCTCACTGCCCGCGCTCGCACCGCTGTTGCCACCGCCGCAGGCCGCTGCCGCCAGGGCCGTCACGGCCAGGAGCGAGGCGACGCCGACGGTCTTGGATTTCCAGCGGATGGTGCGGAACATGATGCGTCCTTCAGAAGAGGATGGGCGAATTGTCGGTACGGTTCAGTCAGCTCGACGGCACGGTCAGCCTGCGGTGGGGAATGCGGCGGACGGTGCGGGCCGGGTTGGTTTCCGGGTCGCCGATAGCACGGCGTGCCGCTGTAAGTCAGCTCGGCCGTGAGTCAGCTACCGCCAGGTTGGTGACGGCGACGCACGAAACAGTCGGCTTGCCGTATGCAGGTGCCGGTGGCTGTGGGACCTGGCGTGGCGTCAACACTGACGGGCACGCTGAACACAGCGTCAGCCGGTTACAGGTATGTCCACCATGAATGCCCGAGGACGGCAGGACTGGGTCAGGACCGACACAGATCGCTGGCGACGCGGACGTGGTCCACCGTCCGCCGGATCGAGAATCGCCTGACCTGCATATTGACGACTATGTCGGTCGGGAAGAAGGCTTGTCAAGCGGCTGGGCGATCTATATCACTGGCGACGCCTCGGCGGACTGCGGGCGCATCCTTGATCGGCACCATGGGTCGTCCGTCCGAGGGCACCGTGCACCAATTATTTTCACCGCTCCGCTAAACGTTGACTGGCTCCACAGGGGCACTGACCATGGCCCCATGGCCGCAATGGAGTGCTTGCCGTCCGGGCGCTCACTCCCCGCATGGGCGCGGGTGAGGTGCTGGCGGCCCGAGAGCGCGGACGAGGCTGGACGCCGTTGTCAGGCAACCTGCCTACCGTCTTGTCCCGTCACCGCGCGGGGCTGTTAGCCGATCCCGTCCCCGCGGCTGTGCGCATCACCGGCTTCCGGGTGATGCCGCCGGGCCGCGGGCGAGAAGCAGCAGACGGCTCCGCCCGGGCGCCGTCGCGTCCAGACGCCGCATTTTCTTCCCTCCGGGCGCCGCTCGACCTGTTCGGCGCGGTGCCACCGGTCCACCTCGATCCTGGAGTACCTGACGATGACGCATGTCGTACACGAACTGGGGGTCGACGTCCGACCTCTCTCCGGTTACACCGGGGCTGAGATCCACGGCGTCGACCTGAGCCAGGATCTCGACGACCAGACCGTCGCTGAGATCCGCTCTGCCCTCCTGCGCTGGAAGGTCGTCTTCTTCCGCGGCCAGTCGATCGGCCACGCCGAGCAGATCGCCTTCGCGGCGAAGTTCGGTGAGCTCACACCCGCCCATCCCTATGAGGACGAGCCGCCGGCCGGCTTCCCGCAGATCCTGCCCATCGACAGCCGACGTTACGAGGCGAAGTTCGGCACGAGGAAGGTGACGTACGACAACGGCTGGCACACTGACGTCACGGCGCTGGTGAACCCGCCGGCCGGGTCCATCCTGCGTGCCGACATCGTCCCGCCGTACGGCGGTGACACCGCTTGGACCAACCTCGTCGCGGCCTATGAGGGCCTGCCGGCTCCACTGCGGAGCCTGGCCGACCAGCTGCGCGCCAAGCACAGCTTCGGCGGGAACCGCCGTCTGTTCGCCGCCGACTCGGCCTATGCGAGGAAGGTCGCAGCCGAACCACTGCTGGCGATCCACCCGGTGGTACGCGTCCATCCGGAGAGCGGGGAGCGTGCGCTGTTCGTCAGCCCGAGCTTCACCGCGGGCGAGAGCGAGATCATCGGATTTTCGTCCCGCCAGAGCCGCCGGCTGCTCGAACTGTTCTACGAGGAGGTGTCCCGGCCGGAGTACACGGTGAGGTTCCGGTGGCAGCCGGGAGACGTCGCGTTCTGGGACAACCGGGCCACCGCGCATCTCGGGCCGTCCGATCTCGGCCATCTCGACTTCGACCGGGTGCTGTACCGGGTCACCCTCGTCGGCGACATTCCTGTCGGCGTTGACGGGCAGCAATCCGAACTCGTCACCGGGCAGCCTTTTCTCGCGCACTGAGCACCTGAACGACTGGTCAACCCGAACGATCGATCAAGGAGAACAATGACCGTCATCGGTACTGATTTCGATGTCCGGAGGGTCGCTGGACGCATCGGCGCCGAGGTGCTCGGCGTGGACCTTCGCGACGATCTCGGCGACGAGACGATCGCTTTGCTCCGGGCGGCGTTGCTGGAGCACAAGGCACTGTTCTTCCGCGGCCAGACGCTTGCTGACGAGAGCCAGCAGCGTTTCGCCGCGCGTTTCGGCGAGCTCACCACGGCGCATCCGACCGTTCCGTCCCTGGACGGCAGCCCCAACGTGCTGCGGGTCGATTCGGCTGAGGGCCGGGCCAACAACTGGCACACCGATGTCACGTTCATCGTCAGTCCACCGTCCGCGAGCACGCTGCGCAGCATCGTGGTCCCGCCCTATGGTGGGGACACCCTCATCGCGAACTCCGCGGCCGCCTACCGGGACCTGCCCGTCGATCTGCGCGAACTCGCCGACCGGATCTGGGCGGAGCACACCAACGACTATGACTATGCGATACCGCCGGCGAATTCGGAGAAGACGAAGGCCTTGCGGGAGAAATTCGTCTCCCGGAAGTACCGGACCGCTCACCCGGTGGTCCGCGTACATCCTGAAACGGGGGAGAGGGGCCTGTTCATCGGCGGTTTCGCGCAGCGTGTCGTCGGCCTGTCCACGACCGAGTCACGGGATATCCTCCGCCTGTTGCAGACCTATGTGACCCGGCCGGAGAACACCGTTCGCTGGCGGTGGGCGCCAGGCGACCTCGCCTTCTTCGACAATCGGATCACCCAGCACTACGCGGTGGACGACTACGGCGACCTCCCACGTCTGTTGCATCGGGTGACCGTGGCCGGTGGTGTGCCGGTGGGGGTGGACGGCCGGCGTAGCTACGCGATTGACGGTGACGACGCCTCGCATTACACGCCGGTCGCGGTGTAATGAAGAGCGACCGGCAATAGGGGACGTGGCGTCGCGGGGCCAGGGCACGCACCTCGCGTCGTTGTCGTCGGCCCCGGTAGAAACACCGCTACCGGGGCCTCCGCCTCGCGACACACGCACCCCAGCCCCGCTTCTTGATCCATATTCCTATTGCCGGGCGCTCTCCTTCGTTGCTGTCCGATACTCATTGGCTGGGTGCGACTCTCTCGATCCGCCCCGTCACCGGTTCATTCCGATGGCGGGGCGGATTTTTCTGTTTTTCCACTGGGCTAGTTGACAATCTTCGTCGATCTGCTTACGGTCAGCGGTATGTGCGGGCACATCTTCCTGGTCGGTCGCGCCCACGTCGACCTGCGTCGAGTGGCGAGCGCGCTCTGTTCGTCGGCCTGACCGGGTCACGCCATCTGGCGTGACCAATTGTCGACATTCACGAAAACTGTCGCCCGTACCGGATGTTTCCACGCCGCATTCCGCCGGTTTCACGACCACGGGCGGAGTGAGGAGTGCGCCCCGACGTCCGCCCGCGGTGCGGCCCGTGACCGCAGCGCCGTGGCTCCGCGCTACCGCGGTGTATGGAGGGCATTCCGTGCCGGTGCACATACAGAGCCAGGTTCCGTCGCGGCCCACCACCGCGGGTCACCCCGGCACCACTGGTTCCGCCGCGGCTGTCCTGCGCGCCGTGCTCGACCACGGGCCGGTGGCCCGTACCCTCATCGGCCGGGCGACCGGGCTGAGCCCGGCGGCCGTGTCGAGGCAGACCGCGGATATGATCTCGCTCGGGCTGCTGCGGGAGGCGCCGGTGCCTACCGACCCACCTCGCGCAGGCCGGCCCTTCGTTCCCCTGGACATCGACACCCGACACCACATCGCCTGCGGTGTGCACATCGCGGTGCCCTTCATCACCTTCAGCCTGGTGGACCTGCGCGGCCGGGTACTGGCCGAGGAGAACATGCCCCACCACGGCGCGCCCGGCGAGGTGCTCCGCCAGATCGGCGAGCACGTCCCCCGTTTCACCGCGCGCCATTGCCGGGGAAGCCGCCCCGTCGGCCTGGGCGTGGTCACCGGCGGCCGGGTGGATCCGCAGCGCGGTGTCATCCTTGAGCACAGCCTGCTGGGCTGGCGCGACGTGTCGGTGCGTCAGGTACTCGCCGCGGCGACGAGCCTGCCGGTCCACGTGGACGGCCACGCCCGCGCACTCGCCCAGGCTGAGATCCTGTTCGGGGATCCACGGGCCCGACGCAGCCTGGTGCACCTGTTCGTCGGCAACGTCGTCGATGCGGCGATTGCCACTGGCGGCACAGTGCACCACGGCCGGCATTGCGGCGCCGGGGATGTAGCCCACCTGCAGTTGATGGATGTGCCGGTGACCTGCCCCTGTGGCCGCTCCGGCTGCCTGCAGGCAGCGATCTCGGAACAGACCCTGGTGGACCGGGCCATCCGGGCCGGATTGATCCAAAGCCCGGATATAGCGAGCCTGGTGGAGGTGGCCCGGCGCGGTGACCCCGGGGTGCTGGCGCTCGTGCGCGATCGTCTTCGCATTGTCGGCCGTGTGGTGGCCATGCTCCTGGACATGATTGACCCCGAGGTGCTCGTGCTCACCGAATGCACTACGATCTTCCTGCCGGAGCTGCTGGCCGACCTGTACGAAGAGATCGCGGCGCACTCGCGGTTGCGCGACAGCCCTGAGCTCACGGTGCTTCCAAGCAGCTTCGGCCCGCAGGCTCTCGCCGTCGCGGCGGGCGCGGCGGTGCTCGATGCCGTCCATCGCAGCCCACGAAGCCTAAGAACGCCCGGCAATAGGGGTGCGGATCAAGGAGCGGGGCTGGGGCACGCATCTCGCGTCGTTGTCGACGGTCGCAGCCCAACACCAGGGTGACTCTCTCCGCCGCCTCGCGATGCACGCACCCCAGCCCCACTCCTTGATCCACTTCTCTATTGTCGGGGGCTCTAATTTTCGGTGATAGTGGGACTACAAGAAATCAATTGTGAGAAATCAATTGTGATGAGCGACGAGACCTGGTCATGTGAAACCCGCCAGATGCACGCGGGTGCCCAGCCGGACTGGTGAGCGCGGGTCTCCACGGGGCAGGCCCGCCCCCAGGGGCGTAGCCGGCCGCGGCGTCGTTACCTGCGGTCATGCACCCTTGAGGGCGGCGAACCGCTGTCTGGGTTTGTGCCGGTCAGGGCTGTCGGTAGAGATCGTCGAGGCCGACCAGGATGATGTCGGTGTCCTCCTCGGCGAGTCTCCGGAGTTCCGCGCTGAATCCGGCGCCGCTGTAGCAGGTGAGTTTCGCGGTCTGGGCGCCGAGGCGTCCTTGCCCGACGAGCAGGGCGCGGATCCGGCGGAGCCGGGCGAGATGGCCCACACTCATGGTTTCGCCCCACTTCGCCTCGCCGATCGCGATCAGGGGCGTCCGGTTGTCATCGTCGAGACCGAAAGCGACGACGTCCAGTTCGTGGCTGGCCTTGTTGGCCGGGTCGTTGACGGTGCCCGCGCCGACACGGTTGGGGTAGTCGCCGAAGCGCTCGGCCGGTGCCAGATGCCGGGTCCAGTGGCGGCAGATGTGTTCGAAGTGCGGGCCCAGGACATTGCCGACGAACCTGCGTTGGCTGCGTTGGCTGCGTTGCCATAGTCCGGTGGCGTCGCGGGTGTGTTCAAGGTCGGACCAGATCGGGCGCATCACCGCGTGGTAGAAGGCCAGGAGTGGCTCGGCGATCCGGAAGTTGGTCCGGTTGTTCCTGAAGACATCGGGTTCACGTGTGATCATTCCGCAGTCCTCGAGGACGGTCAGCGGATGGGCGAGGTCACCGGATTTGCGGCCCAGGTAGGAGGCGATGCCGCCGCGGTTGTTGTTACCGGCCGCGATCGCCGCGAGCACCGAGTGGTACAGACCGATGTCGTGCAGGTCCGGTTCGTCGGCGAGTAGATACCGGGCCTCGCGGAACAGCGGGCTGGTGGGGGAGAGCACAGTGCGGGTGACCCAGGGGTCGAAGTCGTCGGGGCCCGCGGGCGTGTCGTCGCGGGCGAATTCTCGGCGGTAGGCCGGGGTGCCGCCGACGATCGCGTTGACCTTGAGGGCGGTGACCGGGTCGTCGATTTTCCAGAATTCGGCGGTGAGGCGGTGGTCGAGGGTCGGTACGACGAGCTCGAGGCCGGCGCGTCCGCGCAGTGGCGCGTTGCCCCCGAGCAGCCGGCCCATGAAGGCCATGGCTGATCCGCACAGCAGGAGGCGGGTGCGGCTGCTGTCCCGTTCCGCGCGCAGTGGGGCGAGTGCGTTCTGGATGACGGACGGCAGGCCCGGATTGGCCTTGGCCAGGTATGGGAACTCGTCGATGACGACGGGGACGCAGCGATCGCGGCCGAGTGCGAGTAGGGCGTCGACGACCGAGTGCCAGGTGTCGAAGACCAGCGGGGCCGGGTGCCGAGGTGGTCGGCGAGGCCGGCGCCGATCCGGCGGAGCGATTCGCCGTCGGTGGCTTCGTCGGCGGCGAAGTAGAAGCCGCCGGTCGCCTGGCACAGCGCCCGCAGGAGGAAGGTCTTGCCCTGGCGGCGGCGTCCGGACACGATACCGAGCGTGGCTCCGTCGCCCGGATCGGTGGCGAACGCGGCGAGCGCGGTCCACTCGTACTCCCGGTCGAACATGTCGCCCGGCCTGCGCGGCAGCTGCACCGCAGTGATCCCCCGTCCGCGCGCCTTGCAGAACTCGACCTATGATAACTGCACTTGTCGTAGGTGATGAGGTGGTGGAGGTTGTCGCCGGCGAGGAGGGCGATGGCCAGATGGATGGCGTCCAGCGAGCGGAGAACCGCTGGGGGCAAAGCGAGCGCGAGGTCGAGGACCGTCGCCGTCACCGACACGGCGGGGATGGTGCTGTCGCCGATCTCGATACGGTCCGACCGGCGGACGGCACGGGTCGCGACGTCCGCCGGGCCGATCGCGGTCAGGGCCCGTGCGGCCTCGACGGTGGTCAGCGCGGACGTGAGAAGCTCGCGGTCGGGGTGTGCGTCGAGATTGTTTGACCAGCGCGTCCGTTTCCGTCTCACGGCGGAGGAGCTTGACGACCGCACTGGTATCCAGATAGATCGCTAGCGTTCGTCCTCGCGCGTGTCGTGCAGAACGTCTGTGGCGGTCCTGCCCGCCGGGACCGAGGGCAGGCCTTGTGCGGCGCTCGCCACGGCCGCGGCCGTGGCGTAGCCCGTCGGGGG
>NZ_CAKJTO010000118.1:0-13716 GCF_917627405.1 Protofrankia sp. Cj5 | reverse complement strand
GTACGTAGACGAACGCCTCCCGGCCGTCCAGCGGCGCGGTGAACAACAGATCGGTATGCCGCCACCGCAGCGTGGCATCCACCAGACTCCCGGGCACGAGCGCCAGCTTGTCCAGGTCAAGCCGGGCCACCAGCCCTGGTGGCAGTACCGCCCGCACCTGGGACGCCGCGTTCGACGGCGTCCCCAAAATCCGGCGGAACACCGCGTCATGAGGTGTGGACGGACCCGACATGACCGCACCGTACCGACACCCACCGACACACCAGCCCGCCAGCCCACAACCAGGCACCAGCCCACCGGCCACACGAGGCACCCACTGCTCCCAGTCCGGACTGCCGGCCTCGGCCGGGCCATCCTCGGTGGCGTTCGAGGCAGTGGGCATGCTCGGTGTCGGCGTAGTAGGTCCACCGGTAGGGCTGAGCGGTCCTGTTGTGTTTGATCGTGAACTCGGTGATCTGGTCCTCGAGGTCCTCACGGGAACAGGGCGAGAAAGCCACCTGCCTGACGCTCTACGACCGCGCCCACGACATCCTCGACGGGCCGGGCCCGACACCGGCCCCTGGGACGAGTTCGTCAGCCCTGCCCGTATCGAAGCCCAGCGGGTACACAGCCTCGCCGCACTCGGTGACTGCACCAGTCCTGCGGTCCCCGCGTGACGCCGTCGCCGGATGGCAGACTGTCCTCCAGGCAGGCGAGTTCCACCAGGCGATGGACCAGGTCCCCACGGCCATCACCGGCTGACTACCATCCCGCCACCGGCGATCCGATCCACCTCCGCCAGGGGCCGGCCCCAGGGAGGACGAGCCGCTCCATGACCCAGCTCGACGACCACCGCTGGATGACCCGGGCCATCGACCTCGCCCACCGCTGCCCACCCACCACCGGCGCCTACTCGGTCGGCGCCGTCATCGTCGACGCAAACAACGAGGAGATCGCCTTCGGCTTCTCCCGCGAGGTCGACGAGGCGGTGCACGCTGAGGAATCCGCCCTCGCGAAGATCGACCCTGACGACCCGCGGCTGGCCACCGCGACGATCTACAGCACTCTCGAGCCCTGCTCTCAGCGCAAGTCCCGGCCACGCACCTGCGCCCAGCTCATTCTGGAAGTCAAGATCCTACGGGTGGTCATCGCCTGGCGCGAACCCAGCCTCTTCGTCGCCGACTGCCAAGGCTACGAACTCCTCACCGCGGCTGGTGTCACCGTCGTGGAACTGCCTGAGCTTGCCGAGCAGGCCCGCGCCATGAACGCCCACCTGTCGGTCTGATTCACCTTCGAGCCTGTTCCGGGGTCGGCTCTGCCATAGGTCTCACGGGCCTGCGCCCCGCCTGCTGAGCAGGTGTCGCGTTGGCTACTCGCGCACCATCACGGCCACGCGCCGGCGGACCCTGGGCTGTGTCAGGCATCACCGGACGGAGCCCGACCCGCCTCACGATCTCACGGCCGCGGGCCGCTCCAGCCACCGTTCCGGGCGACGGGAAGGATCACGGCATGAGCGCACCCACCGCGTCCGCGGCGGGCGACACCTGGGGCATCAGCGGCCCCTCTTTTCTCATCCTCTACGCCCTGGGATTCGCGGTCCTGCTGCTGGCGGCGATCGTCATGCGCCACCGCATCCTCGGCCCGACGGACACGCCGGTGGCGGGCCCCAGCCCGTTGGACCCAACGGAACTCGCCATGATCAGCGGAAACCCACGGCTGGCCGTGACGTGCGCGGTCACCAACCTGCACGACCTGGGCCTGCTGCGGCCAGGGCGGACGCGGCGCGGGTTGACCACCACGGGTGCGCCGCTGCCGCCCGACGCCACCCCACTGGAGCGGGAAGTGCTCGGCGCCATCCGCCGAGCGGGCGAACTGCGGCTGGAGTCGCTCAGCGCGCTGGTGTCACGGGGACCGGCCGTGACCGCCTGCCGTACTCGCCTGCAGGGCGCGGGACTCGTACCGACGCGGGCGCAGGCTCATGACTGTCGGCAGGCCCTGATCCCCCTGCTGCTCCTCGCGGCGATCGGGATCATCCGCGTCGCTGTGGGCGTCAGCCGGGGCAAGCCGGTCGGTCTCCTCTGCATCGAACTGATCGTCACCGCGGTGGCGGTAGTGCTTCTCGCCCAGCGCCCAGCCATCACCCGCCGGGGAAAGGCCGCCCTGTCCACGGCCCGCCGCGACAGCGTCGATCTGCGGTCCGGCGGTGTGCCTGGGCAGCGCGCCCTCGCCCTCGCGCTGTTCGGCACGGGCGTGCTCTGGGACACCGACCCGGCCCTCGCCAGCCAGCTCGGCCTGGCCCGTCCCAGCGGGAACACAAGCGGCGGGGACGCAAGCAGCGGTAGTGGGTGTGGCGGTGGTGGCGGCTGCGGTGGCGGCGGCTGCGGCGGATGACCGCCACCGCACCGCCGAACAGTGCGCGGCGCAACCGCCACGGGCCGCCATCCGGGCTGGGGATCGGGTGGCGGCCAGAACTCGCGACCTTCATCGCCGACCGGACGGACCTGTCCTTCGTCGAGGTCATCGTGGAAGCGCTGCCTGCCCGCGGGCCTCTGCCGGCCGGCCTCGACCGGCTGGCTGGGCGCGGCGTCCCGGTCGTGCCGCACGGGGTCGGCCTCGGCTTGGGCGGCGCCGAACCGCTCCAGGCATGGCGGATCGCACGCCTGGCGGCTGTCGCCGAGCGGCTGCAAGCACCACTGGTCAGCGAGCATGTCGCGGTCGTCCGGGCCGGCGGGCTGGAAGCGGGGCACCTGCTGGCGGTGCCGCGGACCCGCGACGCACTCGACGTGCTGATCGCCAACGTACGGACCGTGTCAGCCGAACTGTCCGTCCCGCTCGCGCTCGAGCATCCCGCCGCGCCGCTGCACTGGCCGGACGCGGACCTCAGCGAAGCCGAGTTCCTCACCGAGATCGCTGAGCGCACCGGTGCGCTCCTGCTGCTGGACCTCGCCAACCTGCATGCCGACCGGGTCAACCACGGGGTCGACCCCGGCCGCTTCCTCGACCGGCTACCGTGGGAGCGCGTCGCCTACATCCACGTGGCCGGTGGAGTCATGCGCGGCGGGCTGTACCACGACACCCACGTCCACCCTGTCACCGGCGCGGTCCTCGACCTGGTCCGCGAAGTGGCGCGGCGATACCCCGGCCCACATGCGTTCATGCTTGAACGCGATGGTCATTACCCGTCCGTCCGGGAACTCGGCGGCGAGCTGGCGGCGATCAGCGCCGCTGCCGCCGCGGGCGGCGCGGGGCACCCCGGGCTACCAGGAGCTGGGCCGGTGACGGACGCCATGCCACGCCCCAGGACTCCCCGCGGCGGCAGCGGTGCCGATGGAGGCGACGGCGGCGACGGCGGCGACGGAGGGCGTGCGCGGCTGCGCCAGACGCAGACCGAACTCGTACGGGCGCTCGTCGCCGACGGGCCGATCCCCGCTGGATTCGACCCACGCCGCGTGGCGGCGACCCGCACGGCGCTCCTCCGCAAGCGCGCGGATGCCGTTGCCCGAGCATGGCCGGCGCTGTCCTGCCTGCCCGGCTTCCGCTCCCGGTTCACCGCCTTCGCCGCCGGCCGCGCACCCGTCGGAGCGTACGCGGACGGCATGGCCTTCGCCCGCGCCGTCCGGGCCGACCTCGACGAGCCGGCCCGGTCCGAACAGCTCATGGCCGCCGTGGCCCGCCGACGCCTGGCCATCGCGGTCGACCGGCAAGCCGGTGCCCGCCCGCTCGTCGCCATCCGGGCGCCGTTCGTCGGGACACGCCTGCTCGGCTCCGGCCGCACCCGGCTGGGCCGCACCAGGCTGCGGCGGCCCGGAACGGAATAAACGGAATAAGAGGGACCGGCAATAGGGGACGCGGCGTCGCGGGGCCCGGGCACACACCTCGTCGCGTCGCTCCCCGTCCATCGCTGCGCGATGCACGGGTACCCCGGGCTCGTCAGTCGCCACCCACCGCCTCCGGCGGCTCCCTCCGCAGCCTCGCGGTACCCGCGCGCAGCCCCGCTCCTTGATCCACGCCCTGTTGCCGGACGCTCCAGATCAGCTGCGCAGAATCGCTCCGGTTACCCGGGTGGCCTCGGCGACCGCCGCGTCCCGCGCCGCGTTCGCCTCCTCCGCGGTGAGGGTACGGTCCCCCGCCCGCAGCCGCAGGCCGAACGCGAGCGAACGTTTTCCGCCGCCGATCTGGACCCCCTCGTAGACGTCGAAAAGGGTCAGCGCCTCCAGCAGATGACCGGCACCCGCCCGCAACGCCGCGGTGACCTGGGCCACGGTGACGCCCGCCTCGACGACCAGCGCGATGTCGCGGTCGGCGGGTGGATACGTGGACACCGCGGACGCCATGATCGGCGGGCGCGACGAGGCGATCCCGACCAGCGCGTCGAGGTCGAGCTCCATCGCGCAGGTCCGGCCGGGCAGCCCGTAGGCCGCGATCACCCGTGGATGCAGCTCACCGGCATGCCCGACGACCCGGCGCACGACCGGATCCGCCGCCGCGGGGCCGGCCACCGTCAGTCGCGCGCACCGGCCGGGGTGCCACGGCATCATCGCGTCTGCCGCCACCGACAGCTCCAGACCGGTAGCACCCGCGACGGTGTGTGCGGCGGCGACCGCGTCCTGCCAATCCGCCGGCCGCCCCGGTCCCCACCAACCGGCCGGTTCCCGCAGGCCGGTGAGAACGACGGCCACCAGTCTCGGCTGGTCGGGCAGGGCCGCGTTGAGCGCGGCGATCTCGTCCTCGCTGGGACGGTGATCGACCGCGGGGGTCGGCGGCGTGGCGGCGGCAACGGCCCGGAACACCAGACCAGTCTCGAACAGCGCCAGGTCGCCCTGGCCCCGGCCGATGTTGCGGACGGCGGCGGCGAACAGTCCGGGCAGCAGGGTGGTGCGCAGGTTGGCGGCATCCTCAGCGATCGGGTTCGCGACCCGGACGGCCGCGGCCCGCGGGTCGTCCGCCTCAAGCCCGAGCTGGGTCAGCGTGTCGTCCCCGACGAACGGGACGGTGCGGACCTCGAGGTAGCCCTGCTGGGCGAGTGCCCTGTCGACCGCCCGACGCAGCCGCTGGCCCTGGGTGAGGCCGCGGCCAGCCGGTAGCCGCGGGAGGGTCACCGGGATTGTGTCGTAGCCTTCCAGCCGGATGACCTCTTCGACGAGGTCGGCGGGCCGGGTCAGGTCACCGCGCCAGGATGGCGGCGTGACCGCCAGCACCCCGGGCCCGTCGGGTCCGCTGCCGGTGCCGGATGCGGCCACTGTGGATGCGCTCGCTGTGGATGCGGCCACTGCGCAGCCGATGTCGACCAGCCGCTGCCGGACAACCTCGGCCGGGTAGGGACGTCCACCCAGACGCTCCGGCTCGGCCAGCGGGAAGGCGATCGTGACGGGATCCGGCCGGTGGTCGACGTCGGTGGCCCCCGGCTCCGCCGTGGCGCCGGTGAGCTCGATGAGCATCCGGACCGCCGTCTCCGCGGCGGCCGGCGCGAGCGCCGGGTCAACGCCGCGTTCGAAACGGCGTGACGCCTCCGAACCGAGCTGGTGGCGCCGAGCCGTACGGGCGATCACCACCGGATCGAAATGGGCCGCCTCGATCAGGATCTCAGTGGTCTCAGCCGAGATCTCGGTGGCCGCGCCCCCCATGACGCCAGCCAACGCCACCGGTCCGGAACCGTCGGCGATGACCAGGTCCGCCGGGTCGAGTTCACGTTTGACCCCGTCGAGGGTGACCAGCCATTCACCGGGGCGGGCGCGGCGCACGACGATCGGGCCGGACAGCTTCGCCCGGTCGAAGGCATGCAGGGGCTGCCCCAGGCCCAACATGATCAGATTGGTGACGTCGACCGGTGCCGAGACAGGCCGCATGCCCGACAGCGCGAGACGTTGGGTGAGTCCCAGCGGGGTCCGTGCCTGCGGGGACACGCCGGTCACGGTCCGGGCGACATACCGGGTGCAGGCGGTGGTGTCCTCGACGACGACCGGATACCCTCCGGCCGCGGTGCCGGCCAGTGGCCGGTCCGTGCCCGGCCCGGCCGGATCCTGGAAGGCCAGTCCAAACGCGGTGGCCGCCTCCCTGGCGATCCCGCGGACGGACAGGCCATAACCGCGGTCCGGGGTGACGGCGATGTCGAGGACGTCGTCGGCGAGGTCCAGCAGTTCGGCAACGTCCACGCCGAGCGGGGTGTCAGCCGGCAGCACCAGGATGCCGTCGTGGTCGTCGCCGATGCCGAGTTCACGAACCGAACAGATCATGCCGTCACTGAGGTGCCCGTAGGTCTTGCGCGAGGTGATGGTGAAGCCGCCGGGCAGCACCGCGCCAGGCAGCGCCACCGCCACCCGGTCACCGACCTCGAAGTTGAAAGCTCCACAGATCACCCCGCGGGTACCGGTCGGCGGCACCTGGACCGTCACCCAGCGCACGTTCTTCTTCTTGGTCTCGACGACCTCGATCGCGCGGACCTCACCGACGACGACACCGGCGATGTCACGGCCGACGGGCTCGACGGCCTCAACCTCGAAACCGGCTCTGATCAGCGCCTCGGCGACCACTTTCGCCGACGGCAGGCCGGCGACGGTCGCCCGGAGCCACGACATGGGAATCTTCATGACCCGCTCCCCGTCTCGAACACGCGGCCGAACCGGACGTCCCCGTCGACGAAGTCACGGATCTCGTGGACGCCATGGCGGATCATCGCCGCGCGTTCCAGCCCCATCCCGAAGGCGAAACCGCTGTAGCGGGCCGGGTCGACCCCGCAGGCGACCAGCACGTTCGGATCGACCATCCCGCAGCCGCCCACCTCGATCCAGCCCTCGTCGGAGCACACCCGGCACGGCTGACGGTCCGGTTCGCCACGACAGGCGAAGCAGCCGACGTCGAGCTCAGCCGACGGCTCGGTGAACGGGAAGTAGGACGGCCGCAGCCGGGTGGGCAGGCCCGACCCGAACAGCGCCTGGGCGAACACGTCCAGGGTGCCGCGCAGGTCGGCCATGGTGATGCCCTCGTCGACCGCGAGGCCCTCGAGCTGGCCGAACACGGGCGAGTGGGTGGCGTCGACCGCGTCGTTGCGGTACGTCCGCCCTGGGCACACCACATACACCGGCAGTGGACGAGACAGCAGCGCGCGGACCTGGACCGGCGAGGTGTGCGTGCGCAGCAGCAGCCCGCTGCCCATCGGGTCGACGTACAGGGTGTCGTGCGAGCTTCGCGCCGGATGATCGGGGCCGAGGTTCAACGCCTCGAAGTTGAACCAGTCGTGCTCGACTTCAGGCCCTTCGGCGACCTCGTAACCCATGGCCACGAACACGTCGACCAGGTAATCGGACAGCGTCGTGATCGGATGCCGTGCCCCGAGCGGGCGGCGGCCCGCCGGGACAGTGACGTCAACCCGCTCCTCAACCAGGACCCGGGCGTCACGCTCGGCGGTGAGTTCGGCGAGTCTTGCCTCGTAGAGCTCCCGGACGGCCGCTGTGGCGTCGTTGTGCCGGCGCCCGGCCGCGGCCCGGTCCGGCTGTGGCAGGGCGCCGAGCACCCGGCGCGCCAGCATCAGCGGAGCGGACCGGCCATCAACCTGTGACGTGCGAACGGCGGCGAGCTCGTCGAGATCGCCCGCGGCGGCGATCTCCGCGGCCGCCCGCGCGCACAGCTGGGCAAGCCGGTCCGGACCGAGCTGGTCCGCGTCAGCCCGGCCCGGGTCCGCGCGGCCTGGATCGACACGGTTCGGATGATCGGCTCGGTTCGGATCGACTCGGCTCGAGTCAGCGCTCGGTAGGGACGGTGACACGCTGGTCATCCTCATTGAAGTCATTGATGGCCGGACCGGCCATCAGGTGGGATCCCGACCGCCGTCCACCACAGGTGGGCGGACACGCGGGCCGGGTGCGGGCTGCGGGCCGGGGCGCCCGCCGGGTCACGGCTTCGCTTCAGGCGAAGACGGGTGCCCCGGCGGGCACCACAAATCGGAACTCGGCGCCACCGCCCGGCGCCCGCCCAACCATGATCGTACCGCCGTGCGCATCGATGAGCGCTCTAGCGATATAGAGCCCGAGGCCCGTCCCGTTACCGCGGGTCGCGCCTCGCCAGAACTTCGTGAAAACCCGGGATGCGCTTGCTTCGGGCACGCCCTCGCCCTCGTCCGCCACACTCACCTCGGCTCCGGTCAGCGTGCCGCGCATGACAATGGTGACGGTACCCGCGCCATGGCGCAGCGCGTTGTCGACGAGATTGTGCAGCACCTGTTCAATCTTGTCGGCGTCCAACCACATCTCCGGCAGCGTACCTTCGGTGCGCATCGCGAACCTGTCGCGGGTGGCCTCTCCCGCCGCGACCTTGCCATCGACGACCCGGCGCAGCGTCTGATCAAGATCCACGATCTGTTTGCGCATCTGGATCCGGCCGGAGTCGATCCGCGAGACGTCGAGCACCTCGGCGAGCAGCCGGGTCACCCGGTCGGCGTCGGTGTTGACGGTGTTGAGCATGAGCTTCTTCTGCTCTTCGGTGAACCTGTCCCACTTCGCCAGCAGCGTGGCGGTGAACCCCTTCACGCTCGTCAGCGGGGAACGCAGTTCGTGCGCGACCGTGGCCACCAGGTCGGCGCGGTTACGCTCAAGGCGCTCCCGGCTGACGGTGTCCCGCAGCGACAGCGAGACCTGCGCCAGCTGCCCCTCGACACGGACATAACGAACAGTGACATTAAGATCGCGTTCGTGCTGGGCGCCCGCGAAGGTCAGCCGCCGCTCCGGCTGGCCGGTCACCCGCGGCAGGTTGCGGCTCACCCGCGAACATTCCCACCAGTCGTTGCCCCGCTCGTCGAGCAACGGCAGGACCTCGGTGAGATGACGGCCCACGGCGGCGGCCGCCGCGACGCCTGTGATCTTCACGGCCGCGGCGTTGAATATCTCCACCCGGCCGGTGGCGTCAACCACCACGATCCCGTCTGGGAGATCATCCCAGGAGACCGGCGACACGGCGGGTACCTCAAGGTACGGCGTCCCATCCGCCCGCGGCCCGGGACCGGACAGTGGTTCTCCGTCCGCCGGTGGATTGCGAGCTTGGTCGGGAGCCGACGTGACCGTGTGCGTCACAGCCGTCCACCTCCCCCGGCGCCTTGAGTGCCGGACCCGAGCCTCGCCTGTGCGCGCGCTGACGCGTACAGGCAGATCGCAGTCGCCACCGCAAGATTCAGCGACTCGGCCTGACCGTACACCGGCACCCGGAGCACCGCGTCCGCGGACACCACGTCGGCCCGCGGGAGACCGCGCGCCTCGTTACCGAACAGCCACGCGGTGGGTACGCCGAGTTCCCCCGCGTCCGCCGCGGCATCGAGATCCCGTGCCGCGAGCGGGGTGGTGGCGATGATGCGGCAACCATGGTCCCGCAGCTGGCGGACCGCATCATCGAGATCAATATCGGTCACCACCGGCAGGTGGAAGATGCTGCCCGCGGACGCGCGGACGGCCTTGCCACCGAACGGATCCACCGACGACCCGGCGAACACGACGGCGTCCGCGCCCGCGGCGTCCGCGGATCTTACAATCGTCCCCGCGTTGCCCGGATCACGTGTGTCAAGACAGATCGCCACCAGCCGGGGGTGGGCGAGATCCGCGACCAGGTGGCGTGGGCACTCGGCCAACCCGACCACACCCTGAGGTGTCACCGTCTCGGACAGTGATGCCACCGCGTCATCCGACACGACGCGCACCGGTATCCCCGCTCCGTCCACAAGTGCCGCGTACCTGCTCATCGCCGACGAACCCACGAAAATCTCATGCAGTGCCCCGACCGCGAGTCCCGCTGTGACCGCTTGGGGCCCCTCGACCAGAAACTGACCGCGGACACGACGGACCGCCGGGCGGCGCAGGCGCCGCGCGGCGAGCACCCGCGACGAACGCGGGCCAGCCGGGTCCGGGACCACCAGCATGAATTCGGATACGCGCCGGCCTACGCGATCGATCAGGCCGCCGACGTCTCCGGCGTACGGGCCGGTGAGGCAGGTGGCAGGGCGGCACGCGCGACCTCGACGAGCGCGGTGAACGCGGCCGGGTCCGTCACCGCGAGCTCGGCGAGGATCTTCCGGTCAACCTCCACCTCGGCCAGCCGCAGCCCCTGGACGAACCGGTTGTAGGTCAGCCCGTTCGCCCGCGCGGCGGCGTTGATCCTGGCGATCCACAGCTGCCGGAAGTCACCCTTACGAGCCCGCCGGTCCCGATAGGAGTAGGCCATCGAGTGCAGGACCTGCTCCTTGGCCTTGCGGTACAGCCGAGAGCGCTGCCCCCGGTACCCGCTGGACTGCTCTAGCACCGTCCGGCGTTTCTTCTGGGCGTTGACCGCCCGCTTGACCCTTGCCATGAGGGGGAAACTCTCCTTCAGTCGTGACTGTCGGCACTACGTCGCGCCGCTCCCAGCGGGTGGGAGCGGTTCGGGGGGACGGCCGGCGGTCAGCGCGCCAACAGCTTCTTGATGCGTCCTTCGTCCGCCGGGCTAAGCGTGACCTCGTTGTACAGCCGCCGGGTACGCCGGCTGGACTTGTGCTCCAACAGGTGATTGCGATTGGTCCGGCGGCGCATCACCTTGCCGGTACCGGTGATTCTGAACCGTTTGGACGCGCCGGTGTGGGTCTTCATCTTGGGCATCTGGAGATCCTGTAATCCGTGGTGATCATCAACGGTGTTCTGGGTCAGACCCGGCCGGCGGGCTCTGGCGCGCGCTGGGGCCGGGACCCCTTGTGCGGTGCCATCACCATGGTCATGTTCCGGCCGTCCTGCTTGGGCTGAGCCTCGACGTAACCGAGCTCCGCGACATCGGTCGACAATCGCTGCAAGAGGCGGATGCCGAGCTCGGGCCGGGACTGCTCACGCCCGCGGAACATGATCGTAATCTTGACTTTGTCGCCGGCCCTGAGGAACCGGACCACGTGACCCTTCTTGGTCTCGTAGTCATGCGGATCGATTTTCGGCCGGAGCTTCATTTCCTTGATGACCGTCTGGACCTGGTTCTTACGAGCCTCCCGACGCTTCTGGTCGGACTCGTACTTGAACTTTCCGTAGTCCATGAGCTTGCAGACCGGCGGACGAGCCGTCGGAGCGACCTCGACCAGATCGAGATCCGCCTCCTGCGCAAGCCGCATCGCCTCAGCGATGGCGACGATGCCGATCTGCTCGCCTTCGGGCCCAACCAGGCGCACTTCGGGCACCCTGATCCGGTCGTTAATACGTGACTCTGCGCTGATGTGGTTCCCTCCGTGGACTCGACGCGCGGGCATGACCTGCCGCTGCGGAGCCCTGCACCCAGCAAGACTGGGCACCCGGCCGACACGCCGTCACAGACGGCTCGGCCGACCGGCGACCCGGCCGCCGAACATGCGACGTCGGGTGGGAGGCAAGCCTCCGCTTGGCCTTGTCACCACAGGATGGCGCCGCTACGAGACACCAGCCAGATAACAAGCGGTCGACTGACAGCCTAGCAGAGCGGGCCGGATGCGACGATCAGTTGACCGTCGGATATCAGAGTGGCCACGGTGGATATTCCGTCAGAAACCGGTCAACCCGCCATCGGGCGGCGGGAGCGATGACGAGACCACCGGCGCCGGGGGCGCGGCTGCTCGGCCAGCCGCGCGCCAGCCTCCTCCAGAGCCACCGTCTCTCCCAGAGCCACCGTCTCTCCCAGAGCCACCGTCTCTCCCAGAGCCACCGCCGCGACCCGCCTCAGCAGCTCCCCGTCGACAGTGGCCATGGCCGGCCCGGCGATGTCGAGCACGACCGCGCGGTGGCCGTCCCGCACCGCCTGGGCACACAGGGCGTGGCCGGGCACCGCGACCGGCCGGGCGGCCTGGCGCCACCGGGCCAACGTGTCAACACCGCTGAACGCCGGGATCGCGGTGGCGCCGGAGGGCACCCGCAGCGTTACCAGAACCATCTCAGACGTCTTGTCGGCCCCGGTGACGGCGTCGGCATCGGTCCTGCGCGCCTCGATCGCGACGAAGACCCGGGCCCAGGCCAGCGCGGCCGCGACCGCATGTTCGTCGCCCGCGTCCAGCGCGGCGCGCAACGCGCCGTCACCACCGCCATGATCGCCTTGTCCGGCCGGCGTCAGCAGCTCCCGCTTCACCAGTCAACCCTAAACGCCTGGCAACACAGGACGCGGCGTCGCGGGGCTGGGGCACGCCCCTCGCGTCATCGCTCCCCGTCCATCGCTGCGCGATGCACGGGTACCCCGGCTCGTCAGTCGCCACCCAACACCTCCGACGCCTTCCTCCGCCGCCTTGCCGGATCGGGCGCGGATGAGCCGCTCACTGATCGAAAGCCCGATCTCACACCCGCTCTAAGAACGATCAGCCGGATACGGCCTCCACGGCGGCGGCAAGTTCGCCAAAGGCCGCTCTGGTACGGCGACGCAGAGCCGGCCAGGTGAACGACACGTCGCCGGCCAGAGCCGGATCGAACGGCACCACGACCACGGCCCGCGCGCGTTCGGAGAGCTGGGCGAGGCGACGGCGGGCCCGGCCGGACCAGCGGACCGGGACCGTCTCCACAACAACCACCGAGACGCCGCTCCCGATCCGGGTGATGCCGGCGGCGTCGGTGGCGGCATCGGTGGCGGCAACCTCAGCACCGGCGAGCGCCGCCAGCACGTCATCCGCGGCCGAAAGATCGAAAAGATCGGCCCGGACCGCGACCACGAGGGTGTCGGCCCGGGAGAACGGCGCCGCGGACAGCGGCTGGCTCCAGCCAGGCGGTCCGTCGACCAGCACCACCTGATGCCAGACCGCCAACATGTCCTGTACCCGGACTGGCTGCTCGGCGGACACGTCCACCGCGATGACCGGGTCGTGGCGGGAAGCGGCGAGAGCCATCCCGAGGCCGGCCGCGGCCGTGCGCCCGCAGCCCCCGGTGAACCCGCCGACATGTACCCGCAGACAGCTGATCGCGGATGTGGCGGGTGTGCTGCCGGCTTCCCCGGCCGCCGGCAGGCCGGCGCCGGGCCAGGTGATCTCCGGCGACACCGTCACCGGGAAACGCCCAAGCACCTGATCGGCAGCTTCCGGACCGGCGGCCGGCTGATCGGCGGCCGGCTGATCAGCGGCCAACGTGACGAGTTCGACGTCCGGGGTCCAACCGGCCGGAGCCGGCGCCGGCTCCGGCCGCCGTGGCCGGGCCGACCGGACGGGCGCCGCGAACGGAGCGCCGTCGTGCGTGCCGAGCCGTAACCGGCCCGCTCGCCGGCTCACGGTCGCGTCGCGGTTGTTGTCCTGGCTGGGCATGCGCAAGCCGAGCAGAGACACGGGCCGCGCGTCACCGACATCGGCCGCGAACACCGTGCCGGGCTGGATCTCGAGGGCATCACCGGCATCCGGAACCTGGCCGATTTCCCCCCGCGCGCCCGACCGGGGCGCTGGGAGATCCGGCCGATAACCGTCCTCGTCCCGTCCTCGCGCTGTCATCGCGCTCACCACCGCCTCCCGTCCCCACGGGGACCCCGCAGCCCATAGCCGGGGCCTGCCGCCGGAATAAGGTGGCCCCCCGATTCACCGGGACCTCCGGCGGCGCTGAGCACACGGTATGCGGTATCCATTACGGATAAGAGTCCCTGTCACCGGGCCGAGTTACAAGCTAACCGACCGCTGAGAGCGAATCAGAGTTCCGGCCGTTCGCGACGGCTTCGGGCGAGTTGACCGATTCAGGCAACACGTGGAGCGGCACCGGACACGAAAAGAAACCGGATACGAACGGAACCGGACCCGACCAGAACACACCAAGAACT
>NZ_CAKJTO010000117.1:9453-14556 GCF_917627405.1 Protofrankia sp. Cj5 | reverse complement strand
GTTCGACGGCGATGTCGGCCAGCAATGCACGTACCCGCGGATCGGCCGGCAGATTCTCGGTCTCTATGCGCACATGGGCGGCCAATGCCGCCAACGCGTCCAACGATGAGCCCAAGCGAACCGCCGTACTCATCAACGCCTCGGACACGACGTCCCCCCTTCTGATCTGCCCGCACCTGCTGGCGGAGTCAGGGTAGACCAATCCGGAGCCGAGGCCGTCTGGTCCTGCGGTTCACCTGACCAGGCCGCTCCGCTCCGGGTTCTCCACTCGGCCGGTAGGGAATATGGTGCGGGTCCGGCGGCTTGGAGGGTTCTGCCTATGCCGGGCGAAGGCAGGACCTGAGCCGTGCCGTTGTGGCTGTCCGACGGGGATAATGGCTACGTGCCTGTCGATCTTCGTGACAGCCAGATCGCTGAGGTGTGCCGGCGCTACGGTGTCGCCGAGCTGTCCGTCTTCGGCTCGGTGGCTCGCGGTGACGATATCGATGGATCGGACGTCGACCTGCTGTATGTGCTGGCGCCCGACTCGACTCTTGGCTTCGAGATCGTCGACCTTCGAGATGATCTGGATAAGATCGCCGGCCGTCATGTCGACCTGGTGTCCAAGTCCCGCAGGATCAGGGTGCGGAGCCGGCCTCATGATGGTGCGCTCACCGGAAGGCCGAGGTCGGTGGCAGCCGCCGCCAATTCCTGGTCGTAGGTGACGAAATCCGTCAGTTCGGTGCGAAACGGGTCAGCGGTGGCCAGGTGGATCGCGTCGAGTGATCCCAGCTGCCGGAGCCGGTAGGCCACGGCGCGGGCGAGCACGGCACTGGAGAGATCCACGACATACACACCGCGCAGGGCCAGCCCGGTGAGGTAAGGGACGCGTTGGACGTCCGCGCACGCGCGCACCAGAGTACGGGTGATCTCGAGCGTGGCCAGCTCGCTGGTGACCAACTCGGCTCCGCCCGGGAGCGCTCGGCGCCAAGCCCGCAGGGCTTCGGTCTCCCTCTCCTGCTTGATGAACTTCAACAGGGCACAGGCGTCCAGGTAGATCAACGGTGTCGTTCCCTGTCGCGGTCGGCGACGAGAAGGTCGGCCAGGCTCTCGACGCCGGGTGCCAGATCGGGGACCACGTCCGGCATGCCTCGCTCGGCAGGCGCCCTGGCTTCGCCGACGGCGACCATCTGCGCCAGGGTGCCCGGGTTTTCGACTTCGGGCACCATGCGCAGAATCGGCTTACCGCGGTCTGTGACGAGGATCGAAACACCGGCACGCACCCGTGCCACCGCCTTCGATGGGTTCTGGTTCAGTTCCCGCAGCCCGATGGTCTCCACTCCCCGAATGTACCTACATTATGTAGGTATGCCAACCGGGTGGGAGGACGCGACGACGAGCAAGCGACCGTGTGTGGTCCTGGTGGCAGCGGATCTGGACGTAGAGCGGCGGCCTGTTTCCAGGGCGCGTCCGAGCACCGCCTTGGGCATGCGGGCCAGCAGTTGGCAGGGCGGCTCACCGGTGGTGGACGTCGCGGCGGTGGTCTCTGTCGACGACGGTCACGGTTTGCGTATGTCGGCGAACTCGTCACGGATCGTCCACGTCGATCAGCGCGTGTGGCTGCGGGCAGCCGGCGCTTGACTGCGCGGCGGCCCCGGTTCTACGTTTAACGCATCGATTAATTAACGTCAGGGTGAAATACGATGGCAGCTGATCGACTCAGTACGATCTTCGCGGCGCTGGCGGACCCGACCCGGCGGGCGATCCTGGCCCGGTTGGCGGAGGGGGACGCGACCGTCACGGAGCTGGCTGAGCCCTTCTCGATCAGCCTGCCGGCGATCTCCCGACACCTCAAGGTGCTCGAGCGGGCTGGGCTGATCTCTCGAAGTCGGACGGCCCAGTGGCGCTCGAGCGCTCTCACCGCCGGGCCGTTGCAGGAGGCCGCAACGTGGATGGAGCGCTATCGCCAGTTCTGGGATGCAAACTTCGAGCGGCTCGACGCGCACCTTCGACACATCCAGCAAGCGCAGGCGCCATCCGCGGAGGAACAGCAACAGGACCAGCAACAGCAGTGACATGACGTCACCCAGGCATCAGCCATCCGTAAGTCACGTAAGCGAGAGAGGAACAGCGCCATGGCAGATTCCCCGGCAACCAACGAACTGGTCATCACCCGGATCTTCAACGCGCCCCGGGAGCTCGTCTACCGGGCGTTCGTCGACCCCGATCAGATCGCGCAGTGGTTCGGCCCGGTGGGGTTTTCTGTGCCCCGCGACAGCGTCGAGGTCGACGCCCGGGTAGGCGGCTATCAGCGGTTGGTAATGGTCAGCGACGATGACCCGACCATGCGCTCGCCGGTCAACGCGACGTTCACCGAGGTCGTCGAGAACGAACTCCTCGTGGGTACCGAGGAGGTGGAGGGTATTCCTGGTTTCGAGGGGATCGCCCAGATGTACATGCGCCTGGAGTTCCACGACGAGGGCGGCAAGACCCGCTTGGTGCTGCGTCAGGGCCCTTTCACCGAGAAGATGGAAAACATGACACGCGAGGGCTGGAGCAGCTCGTTCACCAAGCTCGACGCACTGCTCGCACGCTGATGCCCGCTCGCCCACTGGCACGCCCGCTCGCCCACTGACGATCAACGCCAGCCTGCCCCGCCCGCCGAAGCCGGCGCGGGGCAGGCCCGCGTGAACGCCTGCGTCTGAAGCGGCGGGAGTCGGCCGAGTCAGGCCAGTACGGCTCCACCGCGCGGCGCGATCATCTGTTGACAGGTGACTAAATGGTCACCTATGTTCGAGGGCGTGGACGCGGTGTTCAGAGCGCTGGCTGATCCGACGCGGCGGGCGCTGCTCGACGAGCTCTTCCGCGAGGACGGGCAGACGTTGAGCGCGCTCGAGGCGCGGTTCGACATCACCCGTTTCGGCGTGATGAAGCACCTCAAGCAGCTTGAGGAGGCGGGCCTGGTGGTCACCAGGCGGCGCGGGCGAGAGAAGCTCCATTTCCTGAACCCGGTCCCGATCCGGCTCGTCCACGACCGGTGGGTGAGCAAGTACGCCGAGCCCTGGGCCGCCGCACTCAGTGGCATCAAGCAGCGATTGGAGAATGCCATGGAGAAGGTTTTCGAAATCTACATCCGCACCACCCCGGAGCGGCTGTGGGAAGCGATCACCGATCCCGAGATCAGGAGTAAGTACAACTTCGGTGCGAGGGTCATCTCGGACTGGGCACCGGGCTCGCGCTACGAGATGGGTGCTCCGGGCGCTCCCGGTCCGCTCGGCGAGGGGGAGAACCTCGAGATCGACCCGCCGCGCCGGCTCGTCCAGAGCGCAACCATGCTCTGGAGCGACGAGGTGAAACGTGAGGGCACTTCCAGAATCACCTGGGAGATCGAACCGATCGGCGGCGACTCGTGCCGCCTGACCGTCACCCACGACCAGTTGCGCGAGGGCGCGAACGAGGAGCTCTATGGCGGCTGGCCGATGATCCTGTCGGGTCTGAAGACGTGGCTGGAGACCGGCGAGCCGCTCACCACCCCGGGGTCCCTGATGTACAGCTGAGCCGGCTCCTACCGTGGGACTCGGACGCCGCCGTCAGCGCGAGCGGAAGATACCGCCCCCGCGGGAGGGCCGTGGATCGGGCGGAGCTACTGGGGACGGCCGTGGGCCGGGCCGGGCTACCGGGGCGCGACGGGGTGCTAACCGGCGGGTAGGGGCAGCGGCGCGTCTGGCGCAAGGCGCCGGACGGTGGGGTCGTAGCCGTCCAGCTCGCCGGGCTCGAACCGGACGTTCTTGATCACCCACCAGAAGGAGCCGGCCGGCTCACCGACCAGCTTGTACGAGCCGCCCGTAAGCAGCACCGCCCACCCATCCCGAACGCCGATGACGGTCGCGATTTGTTGGCCGGTGGCGGTGTCCCACAACCGGACCGTGCCGTCGCCACCCCCAGAGGCGATCATGGTTCCGTCTGGGGAGAACCCCACCGACCACACCGTGCTGGTGTGGCCGGTCAGGGTGCGCAGTTCACGGCCGGTGGTGGTGTCCCACAGCCGGACGGTGCCATCATCACCCCCGGAGGCGATCATGGTGGCGTCTGGGGAGAACCCCACCGACAACACCGGGCGGGTGTGGCTGGTCAGGGTGCGTAGTTCACGGCCGGTGGTGGTGTCCCACAGCCGGACGGTGCCATCATCACCCCCGGAGGCGATCATGGTGGCGTCTGGGGAGAACCCCACCGACAACACCGAGCGGGTGTGGCTGGTCAGGGTGCGCAGTTCACGGCCGGTGGTGGTGTCCCACAGTCGGACGGTGCCGTCATCACCCCCGGAGGCGATCATGGTTCCGTCTGGGGAGAACCCCACCGACCGCACCCGGCCGGTGTGGCTGGTCAGGGTGCGCAGTTCACGGCCGGTGGCGGTGTCCCACAGCCGGACCGTGCGGTCGCCACCCCCGGAGGTGATCATGGTTCCGTCTGGGGAGAACCCCACCGACAACACCCGGCCGGTGTGGCTGGTCAGGGTGCGCAGCTCACGGCCGGTGGTGGTGTCCCACAGTCGGACCGTGCGGTCGTCACCCCCGGAGGCGATCATGGTGGCGTTTGGGGAGAACCCCACCGACCACACCGGGCCGGTGTGGCTGGTCAGGGTGCGCAGCTCACGGCCGGTGGTGGTGTCCCACAGCCGGACCGTGCCATCACCATCCCCAGAGGCGATCATGGTGGCGTCTGGGGAGAACCCCACCGACAACACCGAGCCGGTGTGGTCGGTCAGGGTGCGCAGCTCACGGCCGGTGGTGGTGTCCCACAGTCGGACCGTGCGGTCGTCACCCCCGGAGGCGATCATGGTTCCGTCTGGGGAGAACCCCACCGACCCCACAGGGCCGGTGTGGCCGGTCAGGGTGTGCAGCTCACGGCCGGTGGTGGTGCCCCACAGTCGGACCGTGCGGTCGTCACCCCCGGAGGCGATCATGGAGCCGCTGGGGGAGAACCCCACCGACCGCACCGAGCTGGTGTGGCCGGTCAGGGTGCGCAGCTCACGGCCGGTGGTGGTGTCCCACAGTCGGACCGTGCGGTCGTCACCCCCGGAGGCGATCATGGTTCCGTTTGGGGAGAACCCCACCGACAACACCC
>NZ_CAKJTO010000117.1:3957-9096 GCF_917627405.1 Protofrankia sp. Cj5 | reverse complement strand
CGGTGCGGTCGTCACCCCCGGAGGCGATCATGGTTCCGTCTGGGGAGAACCCCACCGACCACACCGGGCCGGTGTGGCTGGTCAGGGTGCGCAGCTCACGGCCGGTCGCGGTGTCCCACAACCGGACCGTGCCATCACCTCCCCCGGAGGCGATCATGGTGGCGTCCGGGGAGAAGGCGACCGCGTACTGCGGTGAGGACGCCGACCGCAGCATCACCTGCGCGGGATCCCGCCCAGCCACCGCCGCCACGGCCAGCTCGGGCGCGTCCCGGGCCGAACCGAGGCGCCCACCGAGAACCCCTGCCCGTGACCATCGGCTACCCATCAGTACCGCGCCGGTCAGATCCGTGTCGACCAAGCGCGCACCACGGAGATCCACGCCGGTCAGGTCCGCCCCGGCGAGCCCGGCGCCGGTCACCCGCGCGCCCCGCATCGACGCGCCCACCAGGTCCAGCCCAGGCAGCGTCCCACCGATGACCTGGATGCCGTCGAGGTCGGCCCCACGGGCGATCAGCCCGTCGGCGCTGACCTTGCGGACCGTCGCCCCGGTCAGTTTCGCTCCAGTCAGGTCCGCACCGGACAGCGCGGTCGCGTCCAGAAAGGCTCCGGTGAGCACCGCATCCCGCAGATCGGCATCCCGCAGATCGGCACGGTCGAGCCGAGCGTCAGTCAGATTCGCCTCCCGCAGATCGGCACCGCGCAGGTCTCGGCCGGAGAGGTCCTGCCCGGCGAGATCGGTGCCGGCCAGCTTCGCTCCCATCCGCAGCCTGATACCTAGCCGCCGCGCCACCACCACCGCGTTCGCCTTCGCGACCGCGGGTGCGTCCGCGGTGTCGACGCTGTCCTGCGCCCACCGAGCTGCCGTGTCCCGGCCGGCCAGATCGGCGAAGAAATCCGCCATCAGCTCCGACATCTCCCGGGCCGCGAGCAGGTTACTGGCTTCGCCGGCCACCGCACTCTGTTCTGTGAGCTGGCGGGCGATGTCGGCGGCGACCAGGTACTCCATCACCGACCAGTGAATGAAGGAGAACCGGCCGTCGCTGTCCCGGCGCAGGGCCGTCCCCGAACCGAGGAGATGCGCAGCCTCGGCCGGGGTCAGACCACGCGGGTCCCGCATCGACCGGAGCACCTCGGCGGCGATCTCGGTCAGCCTGGTCACCTCGATGAACGCCTCGCCGTCGCGCCACATCGCCACGGCCAGTTCGGTGACAGCGGCCTTCCGTTCGTCGACCGTGAGCTCCGGTGAGCGTGTGTGCTCGTAGTCCAGCCACTGGCCGACCAGCTCCCGGTACAGGTCAGCCGCGGTCACCGTGCCGCCACGCTGGCGCGCCGCCTCCAACCGCGTCTCCGCCAGCTCGGCGATGAACGTCAACAGCCGCGGGTTACGTGCCAGATCGGGGAGGTCCCGCACCTCCTGGATCAGTTCGAGGCGGGCTGTTGCCCGTTGGTGTGCTTCCGCGCGGCGGGCGTCCGGGTCGGGCACCTTCACCGACAGCGTGCGAGTGAAGCGGCTGACCAGGAAGTCATGGATCTGTTCGGGGGTGAACTCCGTCAGCCGGACGATGTGCTGGCCGAACGTCCGCTCGACCTTCTCCCCGGTCTTTTTCAACACCTCGTCGTCGGTGAGGAAGAACTCGGCCCGGCTTGTCACAACGATCTTCGCCCGGCTGGCGGACGCCGCCGGGCTGCCGGCATCGGAGCCGCTCCGGTTATCGAGGGCCGCCAGGATGGTGTCGAGGTGTGCGCTCGCGCGTTCGTAGGTGACGCGGGCGGCGAGTTCGTCGAAACCATCAAAAATCAGTATCAGCCGGCCGTGCGCCAGCATGTAGCGAAAGGCGTCGAGGTCGGGCCGGCGGACCTGGGAGCCCACCAAGTGCTGGGCGACGAGCCGGTCGATCTCGAGGGACTTCTCCAGGTGCCGCAGCTCGATGAGCATCGGGTCGACATGCGGCAGGTGGTGGGGTAACTCCAGAGCGAGCTCGTGGGTCAGGAAGGTCTTGCCGTGCCCGGAGTCACCGAGCACGAGGATGAACCGGGCCTCGTCGGTGGTCAGCCATTCGACGATCTGATCGAGGGCGGTGCCGGTTACCGCGCCGCCGGTCGCGGCGGCCGTACGGTCGACCCGCCGGATGTGCTGCTGTACGTACAGCTCGGGTGGGTAGTCCCGGTCAGTGCGCAGCCGGTCGCTCTGCCGGCCGACGTAGCCGCGCAGGTCCAGCACCCCCTGGTACTCGGGCATGCTCAGCAGCCGCACCCCGCGCCGCTCGGCGTGGGCAACCAGCTTCGGCGTGGCCTGCGTCCCACCGGCGTAGACGAGATCGGCGAACACAACGGTGAAGGTGGCCAGGTACGGCGCCAGGACTGTCGTGGCGAACGTGTCGACCGCCGCCGCATCCACCGTGCCGTCGGTCGGGCCGCCGTCGACCAGGCCGACGACCCGTTGCTCGATGACACGGCCCTCGGCGCGGCGGATGAGCAGGTGGGCGGGGAGTTTGCCGGATGCCTCGATTCGCGTGACCGTCGCGTCCGGGTGGCGCAGCCGGGCCACCTCGGCGACGTCGTCCAGCCTGTCGGGCGGCCGCCGCGGCGACCCGGGCGACCCGTCGGTATGGCCGCCGCCGTCCATACCCCGGCCATGCTGTCCGCGCCGGTGTGGGCCTGCCTCGCCCTCGGTGTCGTCATCGGCGTCGGGAAGCGGGGGCTGTGCTGGGAAGGCCGCGTGCACCGACCGGAACGCGCTCGGTGTGCGTACCGACCAGGAGTCACCGGCTGGATCGACCCGCAGGTCACCCGTCCACCGTTTCTGGTCCGGCTCATAGCGGCGGGCATACCGGGTGAACCCGCCCCGGTCGATGCGGAGCAGCTGGTACTGGTTGGGCACCTCAGCCGGGCGGGCCTGCGCGCCGACCGCCGCGCTGCCGGTGGCGACGACCGGCAACGTGGACTGCGACAGCCAGCTGGCCTGGCCGTCGTGGGTGTGGCCGTGCAGCAGCAGGTTCAGGTGCGGGCCGAGGATGCGGTCCAGGTCGTCGGCGTCACGCAGGTTCTCGTCATCCGAGGTGGCGCCCCGGATCGGGTTGTGGTGCACCGCGCCGATCCGCAGCCAGCCGTCCCGCTCGTAGCGGCCCAGCGCCTCGGCGACAGTCCGGAGCTGGTGTTCCCCGAGCCAGCCGTAGTGCTCTTCGTGTGTTTCGGCCATCGTCGAGTTCAGCCCGGCCACGACAATCTTGTGGTCGGGGATCTCGACCAGTGACCATTCCGCGCCGACAGCGAAGCCGATCACGGTGTCGACACCGTAGAACCGCCGCAGCAGGGCGTCGAAGAATTTCCACTTCGGCCAGTACGGCGGTTCCGGCCGCCGCTTGTGCGCCTGCTCCTGAATGAAGTGGGCTTGGCAGAGCAGCCGGTTGACGTCGTGGTTGCCGGGGATGACCACGAACCGGTTCCGGTCGAGTTCCAGGCGCTCCGCCAGCGCGACGAGAAAGTCGTACGCCTGGTCGAACTCGCCCTCGTCGCCGGTCTCGGCCAGGTCGCCGGTGACCACGACGAGGTCCGGCCGCAGGCCGTCGACCTCGGCCCGGTCCCGCAGGTCGTCGTGCAAACGGCCGAACAGCGACGAGTGGGCGCGGTCGGCCTCGGTCAGCCCGGCCCGGCCGAACACATGATGCGTCCCGAACTGGGTGTCGGAGATGTGCAGCACCGTGACGGCCGGCTCCGTGGGCGTCGCGGTGCTGCCCGTCGCGGTCCTGCCCGTCGCGGGGCTGACCGGGGCCGTCCCAGCGGGGGCTGCCGGTTGGTCATCCGACCCCGGGAATGCGGGTCGTGCGGCCGTGCCGGGGAACGGCGGGGTGACGGCGGGCTTGGCCCGGCCTTCGATGGACGCGGTGATCCCCGCGAGCAGCGTGTCGGCGGCGGTCGTCTCGTCGTGGCCGACCAGATCGATGTAGGTGGTTGAGCGCAGCAGCCCGGTGGGCTCGCACGGTGCGACCCGGACTGGCACGATCCGGCGCTTGCGCCCCTCGGGGTCATCTGGCCAGATCGCCAACCACTCGGCGTTGCCGGACCGGGATTCGGTCAGGTAGGTGGCGGAGGACAGGATGGGCACCACCCGGGCCGAGGCCGGCAGCGTGCGGTGCATGCTGGCCGCCCAGTTCATGCCCGGGACGAGGTCCCACGCCTGCACGAACACCCGCGCCGACCGCGCGCCGAACCGCACCCGGGCCTCAAGCTGCCACGCGATCCACTGTGCCCAGGCGGCGTCCACGCCGGTGTAGCTGACGAAGAAGTCGTAGTCACCGCCGTCATCGGACGCCGCTGTGTCGGTTAGCTCGCCCCCGTCAACCATGGGTAAAGAATGTCACGATACGCGCCCGCCACGGTCGTGGGGCGTGGCCAGCAGGCGTTGCGGCCGTTCGGACTTGGCAGCCCAGCCGAAACGGACGGAGAACGGACGTCGTCCGGCGAGGTCCAGCGTGCACCAAGGGTTTCTCACCATGGATGCGGCAACCGTCACGGAGTCGCCGTGTCCGTTCGGCCGGGGTCTGCGCCCGGGGCGTCTGGCGGGGCATACAGGGGGCGCAGGGCACGCAGGGCACACGGTGGGGCACGTGGCGCACCGTAGAGTGGCGGGGACGGTTGTCGTCCGATGTCGCGGGGGTTCTGGCTCATGGGGCGCAGGTTCAACACGGCGGGGCCGTGTCTGCCTCCGTACCATTACATGGTTCCGGCGTTGGGGCGGCTGCCCGAGGCACCCGATCTGGTCGCCCAGCTGGGCTATTTTGTGGTGCATGCGCCGCGGCAGACGGGGAAGACGACCACGCTGCGGGCGCTCGCGGACGAGCTGACCGCTGGCGGCGGGTATGCGGCGCTGCACTTTTCCTGTGAGGTTGGCGAGGCCCTCGGTGATGATCTCGGCGCCGCGCAGCGCGGTATCCTCCAGAGGATCCGAGACCATGCCGACATTGCGTTGCCACTGGACCTGCGTCCGCCGCCTTGGCCGGACGTGCCCGATGCGAGTTTGTTCGCGTCGGCGCTTACCACGTGGGCGCGGGTCTGTCCGCGGCCGTTGGTGCTGTTCTTCGATGAGATCGACGCGTTGCGCGGTGCGAGTCTGATCAGCGTGCTACGCCAGTTGCGGGA
>NZ_CAKJTO010000117.1:1660-3739 GCF_917627405.1 Protofrankia sp. Cj5 | reverse complement strand
CCCCGAGCGAGGTGGCTGAGTTGTACGGCCAGCACACGGCCGAGACCGGGCAGGTTTTCACCCCGGCGGCGGTGGCGCGGGCGGTGGAGCTGACCGCGGGGCAGCCGTGGCTGGTCAACGCGTTGGCCCGGGAGATTATCGAAAAAATCAAGGTTCTTGCGGCGGAGCCGATCGGCGTTGAGCATGTGGAGCGGGCGAAGGAGCGGTTGATTCTGGCTCGCGCCACGCATCTGGATTCGTTGGCGTCCAAGCTTGTGGAGCCGCGGGTGCGTCGGGTTGTGGAGCCGGTGCTGGCCGGGACGTTGACCCAGCTCGACCCTTACGACGACGACCTGCAGTATGCGCGTGACCTCGGGCTGGTCGCGGCGACCCGCCCGCTGCGGATCGCCAACCCGATCTACCACGAGGTCATTGCCCGGGTACTCACCGCCAACACCGAGGAGACCGTTCTCGCCGACCCGCGGGCCTTCGTCCGCGCCGACGGCCGGCTGGACTTCAACCTGCTGCTCGCCGAGTTCGCCGACTTCTGGCGTGAGCACTCCGACGTGCTGACCCGCGGAATCGTCTACCACGAGGTCGCCCCCCAGCTGGTGTTCATGGCTTTCCTGCAACGCGTGGTCAACGGAGGCGGACAGGTGGAGCGGGAGTACGGCGTCGGCCGCGGACGCATCGACTTGTTCGTCCGCTGGCCCTACCAGCACCCGGATGGGAAACGGGCCGTGCAGCGGGAGGCGGTCGAGCTGAAGGTGTGGCGTGCTGGTGAACCCGACCCGCTGGCCCGGGGGCTGGCTCAGCTCGACGGCTACCTCGACCGGCTCGGCCTCGACCGCGGTGTCCTGGTGGTGTTCGACCGCCGGCCCGAGGCCGCGCCTATTGCCGACCGTACGAGGTTTGAGCAGGTGAGCAGTCCGGCCGGTCGCCCGGTCACCGTTCTGCGCGCCTGACCGGCGGGTTCCCATGGTGGGTGGGATTACCGTTGTAGGCATGTGCCGCAATATCACCGAGCTGCGGGGCCTGGAGCCGCCGGCGACCGACGAGGAGATCGAGGCAGCCGCCCGCCAGTTCATCCGGAAGGTCAGCGGGTTGCGCCAGCCGTCGGCGGCTGATGATGCGTTCGAGGCGGCCGTCACTGAGGTGACCGTTACGGTTCACCGGCTGCTCGGGGCGCTACCGGCCCGCCGCCAGCCCCCGACCACTGTGCCGCCGCTGCGGCGCCCTGAGGTCCGCGCCCGCCTCGGCCGTTGAGAAATCGGCCGTTGAGAAATCACCGGCCGTACGTGCGATGCCAGGGAAGACTGCCTGATGAATTCTATCGGGTTGGGTAGCGGCCGCACCGGGGGCATATCGTGACCGTGTACAGGGCTACGCCCAGGTGTTCCTCACAGTTGTATGCCTGTTCGAGGGCCTGTCGATGCTAGTGGTCGCTATTTTTGGCTGGTGGGTGCTGCCCGGTTTCGTACGGGAAAGTCCTTCCTCTGGATGAAGACCGGGAGCGTCTGGCGGGGCATACAGGGGGCGCAGGGCACGCAGGGCACACGGTGGGGTACGTGGCGCACCGTAGAGTGGCGGGGACGGTTGTCGTCCGATGTCGCGGGGGTTCTGGCTTATGGGGCGCAGGTTCAACACGGCGGGGCCGTGTCTGCCTCCGTACCATTACATGGTTCCGGCGTTGGGGCGGCTGCCCGAGGCGCCCGATCTGGTCGCCCAGCTGGGCTATTTTGTGGTGCATGCGCCGCGGCAGACGGGGAAGACGACCACGCTGCGGGCGCTCGCGGACGAGTTGACCGCTGGCGGCGGGTATGCGGCGCTGCATTTCTCGTGTGAGGTCGGCGAGGCCGCCGGCGACGACTACGGCGCGGCGCAGCGCGGCGTACTCCGCGCGATGCGAAGCCGGGCCGAGATCGCCCTGCCGGCAGAGCTGCGGCCGCCGCCTTGGCCGGCGGCCCCTGACGAGAACATGCTCGCGGAGGCGCTCGTGGGGTGGGCACAGGTCTGTCCGCGGCCGTTGGTGCTGTTCTTCGATGAGATCGACGCGTTGCGCGGTGCGAGTCTGATCAGCGTGCTGCGCCAGTTGCGGGC
>NZ_CAKJTO010000117.1:0-1404 GCF_917627405.1 Protofrankia sp. Cj5 | reverse complement strand
CCTCGAGCGAGGTGGCTGAGTTGTACGGCCAGCACACGGCCGAGACCGGGCAGGTTTTTACCCCGGCGGCGGTGGCGCGGGCGGTGGAGCTGACTGCGGGGCAGCCGTGGCTGGTCAACGCGTTGGCCCGGGAGATTATCGAAAAAATCAAGGTTCTTGCGGCGGAGCCGATCGGTGTCGAGCATGTGGAGCGGGCGAAGGAGCGGTTGATTCTGGCTCGCGCCACGCATCTGGATTCGTTGGCGTCCAAGCTTGTGGAGCCGCGGGTGCGTCGGGTTGTGGAGCCGGTGCTGGCCGGGACGTTGACCCAGCTCGACCCTTACGACGACGACCTGCAGTATGCGCGTGACCTCGGGCTGGTCGCTACGGGATTGCCGTTGCGCATCGCCAACCCGATCTACCGTGAGGTGATTACTCGGGTGCTCACGGCCAATGTGGAGGTCAATGTCGTCGCTGACCCGCGCGGTTTCGTGCTGAGCGACGGCCGGTTCGATTTCGGCATGCTGCTGCGGGAGTTCGCCGAGTTCTGGCGTGAGCACGGCGAGGTGCTCACCGCCGGGGTTGTCTACCATGAGGTGGCCCCGCAGCTGGTGTTGATGGGTTATCTGCAGCGGGTGGTCAATGGTGGTGGGTATGTCGAGCGGGAGTATGGCATCGGCCGGGGCCGGATTGACCTGCTGGTCCGCTGGCCCTACCAGCACCCGGATGGGAAACGGGCCGTGCAGCGGGAGGCGGTCGAGCTGAAGGTGTGGCGTGCTGGTGAACCCGACCCGCTGGCCCGGGGGCTGGCTCAGCTCGACGGCTACCTCGACCGGCTCGGCCTCGACCGCGGTGTCCTGGTGGTGTTCGACCGCCGGCCCGGGGCCGCGCCTATTGCCGACCGTACGAGGTTTGAGCAGGTGAGCAGTCCGGCCGGTCGCCCGGTCACCGTTCTGCGCGCCTGACCGGCGAGTTCCCATCGGCGGTGTCCGTGTCTGTGCAGCCGCTTCGGGGTTCCCATCTGACGTAGCGGATCGCGGCGAGTAGGCCGGCTACTCCCCAGGCCACGACGATGATGGCATCGGTCCAGTGGAAGGTGGTCCCAGAAAACCGGTCTGAAACCCCGTCGAGGCCATCGCCTCGCGCCGTCAGGGGCGGCGTCCCACGTAGAGGCGGGCAGGTGCGGTCCACGTCCGAGGAACCTCAGCGACGTCGCTGAAGCCTGCCGCCGCGATGGTCGGGACGAGTTCGTCCGAGCGCCACGGATGGCCGCCGCAGCGAATGGTGCGCAGGTCGGTCAGTAAGCTGGACAACCGGTCATCAAGGCCGGTGAACGTACCCGCGAGCAGCCAGCCGCCCGGCCGCAACGCACCGGAAACGGCAGCCAGCGCCGCCGGGACGATATCCGCAGGCAGGAACGGCATT